>LKUH01000295.1 GCA_001412425.1 Candidatus Cloacimonas sp. SDB | reverse complement strand
TTATAAAAATTATTTACCTTTTTTCTTGTGTCTGTTTTTTCTAAGCCGTTTCTTTCTTTTGTGATTGGCTATTTTGTATCTCTTTTTCTTTTTCCCGCAGGGCATTCATCCTCCGAATGTTATTTAATTAAATTTTTATTTGAATCGTCTATTTCTTCTTTGAAAGCACGTGAGAATTTGAAAGTTGGAACTACCCGGGAAGGAACTTTTACCTTTTCTTCAGTTTTAGGATTTCTTCCTATTCTCTCTTTTCGAATTTTTAACTTAAAAGTCCCAAAACCTCTGATTTCGATATGCTTTCCATCTTTCATTGAATCTTTAATCGCTTCTAAAAAAGCATCAACAGCTAAAGCAACATCTTTTCTGATTATTCCTGTTTCAGCCGAAACATTTCTCACTAAATCTGCTTTCGTCATTTTATATCTCCTTTATTTATTTAATTCAGGATTCCTAAATTAAGAGCTCAATTTATATGTCAAGGACTTTTTCCGTAACTTAAATAAATTGAAGCTGTTACAAATAACATTAACCTTGCTGAACAAGTTTAGCAATTCTCCTTATCGAAACTGAGGTGCGATACAATTAGCAGCAAATTTAATTCTATAATTATAAAATTTACCAGATCTAATATTCATCGAATAATTTATTGACACCAAATATTATTATAATTATCTAGCAGGAATCTTTTGATTACAGTAATTTTATGAGGTAGTATGAAGAAAATCAAACTCGGTTTGGTCGGTTGTGGCAGGATTTCAGCCAAACATTTTGAAGCCATTGCTGCTATTGATGAAGCGGAAATAATCGCCTGCTGCGACATTATTAAGACTCGGGCTGAAGAAGCTGCTGAAAAATATTCGGTAAAGACCTTTTATACTGATTATGTTCAAATGCTTGAAAAAGAATCTATTGATGCTGTTCTGATCTGTACACCTAGTGGCCTACATCCCGAAATGGGAATCCAGGCCGCTGCAAGAAAATTCAATGTGATTACAGAAAAACCCATGGCTATAGATTTGCTTTCCGCCGATAAACTTGTAAAAGCCTGCGATATTAATAAAGTTAAATTGTTTGTTGTAAAACAAAACCGACTGAATCCCACCATTCTGCTGCTTAAAAAGGCTATTGATAAAGGAAGATTCGGAAGATTATTCAGTGCAAATATCACGGTAAGATGGACACGTCCTCAAAATTATTACGATCTGGCTGACTGGCGGGGAACCTGGGAATTTGATGGTGGTGCGTTCATGAACCAGGCTTCTCATTATTTTGACCTTATCCAATGGCTGATGGGACCTGTTAAATCCGTAATGGCCTATACTGCTACACTAAATCATAAAATTGAAGCCGAAGATCAGGGAGTCGGAATTATGCAATTCCAAAATGGTGGTCTGGGAGTTGTAGAAGTAAGCATGAATACTTATCCTAAAAACTCTGAAGGTTCAATAACCATCATGGGTGAATCTGGTACTGTTAAAATTGGCGGAATTGCTGTTAATAAAATCGAACAGTGGGTGTTTAAAGATTATGATGATGATGATAAGTTAGTTGATTCTACCAATACTTCGCCCCCAAGTGTTTACGGGTTTGGTCATCAAGGTTATCTTAGAAACGTTATTACAGCATTATTAAATGACGAAGCTCCCCAGACTGATGGTAGAAGTGGAAGAAAATCATTAGAAATAATACTAGCCATGTATGAATCAGCAAAACAAGGAAAAAAAATATCACTTCCTTTAAAAAATTATTAAAGAGGTTATTTTGTTAGTTCAGGAATATTTCAAAACCCGAAAGAATCTATTGGAAGAAGCTCTGGAAACATATTTGCCGTCCGTAAATGAAGAACCTAAAGATTTACATGCAGCAATGAGATACTCTGTCTTTAATGGTGGAAAAAGATTAAGACCAATCTTGTTTTTTGCTTCTTATGAAATGTTAAATGGCAG
>LKUH01000294.1 GCA_001412425.1 Candidatus Cloacimonas sp. SDB | reverse complement strand
AATCGTTATCATGAAGTTCTGGATAATCGGAAAAGGGTTAAAATTGAAACAATGAAGCAAAGAAGAAAATATAACTTGATTTATAAACAAAGAAATTGTCTGGTTGGTTGAAATGTGTCTCTTAATTTTTCAGAGGTTGTGTCCAATATCTTTTGAAGACTTACAATAATCACATTCATCACTATACAATTTATAACTTATATCATAAGAACCTAATTGTACTCCATTAAACGTATATGAGAAATCCCCATTTTCATCTGGATTAACATATAAGATATCAGGACCACTAAATTTGATCTCAACTGCAGTTATATCACCAGAACCATTATTCAGTGAAACATGACCATGTACTTCTCTCTGTATCCAATTTTCGGTTAAATTAATTTCTTGAGCAATAAACTCTAAGAAAGTAGCAACTGCTCTCATTGCAAATGGGAAAACAACATCCCTGATTTGCGCAGCTTCATTATAAGTCATCTCATGCTCTTGTCTAGTAGGATGATCAAGGGTATATCCTTGTTGTATTAAATCCAAATATAATGCATTTAGAATCGTATTTGCGTTTTGAACTTCAGCATCATACCATAAATCGCTATCACCATCTACATCATCACTGGCAAAGAAATCTGCGACTTGATTAGTTAAATACATCAGATGAAGTAGGGGATCAGACTCATTAGATATATCCAACAATCCACCTTTATGTATATATGTATTATTTCCATCCCAATACCAGAAATCTGGATCACACATATAACCAAATCCATCCTCTGTACTTCCTTCATATTGATCACCATCAGAATTGTTTGGTTTAGGTGCGTGTTGATCTTGATGAGCATGTGCTGGTACAGACATATCCATAATCAAATGACATATTCGGCCAATTACTTCATAGAAAAGAGCTTTTCTGTTTATTTCAGTTAAATGAAAATAACCAATCGATTGACCAAGTGAGTTGAAAACTCTACATAAACCTGTATCATACAAATCAAAAAGATCATAAACCTTTATAATATAGAGACCCGTTGCAATATCATCATATTCTACAAAGTCATTATCACTATAATGATAATCAGGTGTAAATGAGCCAGTCATGAATTTATCAACTTTTTGCAATGCATTTTCACAATTGAAGGAGTAATTCACTGGGTAATTTCCAGAGAGAAGAGTATTGTTGTTGGGTCCACTATCTGCACCCCAAAAATGTGTTATAGTAACAAAAGCTTCTTCTCCTTCAGTAAAGAGAAAACCAATTTCTACTATTATTTCTGGTAACAAGAATTGATTAAAATCAGGTGGGTTAGATTCACTATAATGATAAGCCCAGTCCCACTTATCTTCATTAATAACACCTGTCTTCATAAAATTCAAGTAATCATCCATCTCTGGAAACTCATGACCCATATCTAGTTTAAGCAATTCGTATGCTTGTTCCAATAAGTATTCATGGGTATTCCCAGTGTATCTGATCTCGGAATTAAGAATGGATATAGATAAAATTAAAGCCATAATAATTAAATATTTGTACTTCATTTTCTTCCCCTTTTTTCATTATGTTAAAATGATATTATAAAATGGTCTTGTTTAAACTTTAAATCTAAATAAAGTGTAGCATAAATCATTGTTCACCAGTCATCGTATTGTTTAAACCAATTCTTGATATCATCTGAAACTGTAATCTTCATATATATAACCACATTAGACATATTGTACTTCCTATATGATGAGTTGATTTATTGAGATAAATAATTAAATCATTAATTATAATATCAGCTAAATTATCAATGTCAGATTGATTAATAAGCAGTTACCATTCCAAATGAAAATATTCTTTCCTTAATGTTCTTTTACCAGTTAAAAGCTTGAAATATCAATTTATTGATAACATATTTCATAAATTGAATTTCCCAAAAATAATGGGAGAAGCTTATTTGAAATCAGAAATGAGCCTTTTTCTTCTCAATTCTTGACATGAGTGTCAAAATAATAATTTGAAACATTCCTGAATGGTTACTTAAATTGAATAAATCGAGGTTTCCATTTTGCATTATGTCGATAAATTCACACAATATGCTCCTAAATAAATGATTATGGACTATTCAATATGGATAATTCTTTATCATAGGAATTTACTTTTATAAGTATTTTGAAATTGATATTAAAACATATAACCATTTATACCTACTAATTTGTTCTGGATAAAGAATTTAAGATTGCAATGTAATGAATAATTTTAAATAATATTTAACTCATTTGATAAAACTAAAAAGTAAATGCAACTTCTGCAGATATTATTTTCGATTGTAAACCAATATCAAATGAAGGTCTAATATACAACTTGTCCTTGATATTGAAACTATAACCAGTGCCAATAGTTAATACTCCCATTATAAAATCATCATCAGACTCATTTTCATATGAAAATGGGAAACTTGGCATTAAAGTAATTCCCAATTTTAATTTTAAAAATATTTCTTCTCTATCTTTATTCCAAAATTTATTAGCTTGGAAATAAAAACTATCAAAATAATTAGTCTCAATAAGGTTTTTCTTCAAATCTTTACCTTTTATAAAGGGATATAACTCGTTATCGTAATTCAAAGTAAACTCCCAAACATCCTTTTCATAAAGTTTGATGACTCCAAATCCGAGCCTTATTCCAGAAAAAATACCAGTTGTAGGTGATATCACTATTATGAAATTTCTATTTTCTATTTCAGCAGAAGAAGGTTTTGACACACAAAAAATTATAATTAAAACTAATACTCTAATATATTTCCTCATACTTGGTCCATTTTGATTTTTCTAAACTATTACTCTCGTTTCTTGATCAACTAAGCAGGATAATGTTACTAAGGAATAATCCCTCTTCTTTCATATTAAATATGATAACTTTAAATCAATTTTATTATTATAAAAATACTCATAAAACACTAATTTTACAATAAATCTTATTTTCCAAGCTTGTCAATACAATATATCTAGAAGAAACAACAT
This sequence comes from Candidatus Cloacimonas sp. SDB, assembly GCA_001412425.1. GTDB lineage: Bacteria > Cloacimonadota > Cloacimonadia > Cloacimonadales > TCS61 > SDB. The sequence continues at coordinate 1,252 of LKUH01000294.1, read as the reverse complement.
GAATCCTTGTTTTAAAATATTCACAATTATCTTTCTCCTTTACAACAAGGCGGTTAAATTATATGATAAATAATTTTCAGAAGAATAATTAATTGTTGGATTTACTAAAACATTGAGATATAAAGCCGTACAGCTTCTCTTTACTCCAATCCAACAGAATAGACAACTTATGAATCTTTTTGCCCTGAGGATCGAGTATTTCGTGAATTTGGGGTGTATTGCCATATAGAGGGGTATTGAGATTATCAGGAAAGACAAGCTGAGTTTTTCAAGGAAGTTCCAATTCTATGATTCTGCTTTTGGTTCTGAAGCTGATCGCTTATCACCTGGAGATCATTGTTTTCTAAGATGATATTTTATTCAGCTTCTCAGCCTGTCTCTGGAATAATTATTCGTTAAGAGGATCTACTTGATGACTTTCAAAATATTCATTTAGATCCTTGCCATGCACTCTCAACTGACCGTTATTCTTAAGTCTAAATGCAGGAAGCGGATCTTCTATGCATCTTATCATTCTGTAAACAGTGGTTATATCCACCGAGAGTATTTCAGAAACTCTCAACGGTGTGTAGCATCTACTTTCATTGAAAACGTGCATATCTCTTTTCTCCTGTATTCAGATAAAAAGGGGAGAGGATATAGTCAATTATCGATGCCTATAGTTACCATTGGAGTTTAATGGTTGTGTGAAATCCTAAGTATTAAATCTCATCAAAATTAAGTGACATCACTTCAAAGGGCTGATCCGGTGAAGTACGTCTGTAAAAGGTGATTTTATTCTTTATCTCAACTTTATGCCTTCCATCAAATGAAATTAGCTCAAGATTGGGTTCTTTTCCGTCAATAGGGTTTCGAGTTTTCTTTATGTACTTCTGAATTTCATTATTCATTTTCTTTTTGTCTGCTTCTATTCTATCCTGTAATCTTATTGCTTTGCTAATGAGCTTCTTAACAAATGTGTCTTGTTTAATAATATGTGAATCGAGTTCGTAGGCAGGATATTCTTCACCATTGGCATCTATTAGTATCTTTCTTCTCATTCCAGATTCAATCCCTTTGTCTTTGTCTCTTAGCTCGAAAATAATATTGTTCTTTATTATGATACCGTCCCAAAAGTTGGTGTAAAAATGTAAGGGTATCGACAGAAATAAGTTGAGCCATAATTATCTCATTGTTTTTTTCAAAACAAACCTAATATAAGGAGATTAAAAATGGCTCAACGACAAAAAGATGAATTATTGGGAAAAATGGT
>LKUH01000293.1 GCA_001412425.1 Candidatus Cloacimonas sp. SDB | reverse complement strand
GTATTTGGAATATCCAGATCTGGATATTCCAAATACCACAAATTCTATTGAAGGAACGTTTTCTCACTTGAAAACTAAATTACGAGTTCATCCTGGGATCAAAAAACACAGAAAAAAGAAAATTATTAATGAATTACTTGGAAAAAAGCAACAAACTTTTGTCCATTAGACCTAAAAATAATAAAGTAATCGCTTAGCGTCTTAGCGACCTTAGCGGTAATAAAAGGAGAGAAGAAAATGAAATGTTTGGACAAACTCTACACTCCGCAGATCAAAAAGATCCACAGCGGGAAAGTGCGTGAGAGTTTCAGAATCGATGAAAAGACACGCCTGATCGTTGTTTCCGATCGAGTGAGCAGTTTTGATAGTGTATTGAACAATCTGATCCCTAATAAAGGTGCTGTTCTGAATGCGATTACGAATTACTGGTTCAATAAAACCAGGAACATTGTGGACAATCATCTTATTAAACCGATCGATCCCAATATCAGTTTAGTGAAGGAAGCAGAACCGATCAAAGTGGAAATGATCGTGCGCGGCTATCTGACCGGCTCGATGTGGCGCGGCTATCAAAAAGGAAAGAGAGAATTTTCCGGAGTGAAAGCTGTTGACGGACTAGCGCAGAATCAGAAATTTCCAACTCCGATCCTCACCCCGACCACCAAGGAAGAGCACGATCGTGAAATTACTCCGGAAGACATCGTGAAAGAAGGTTGGACAACGAAGGAAATTTACAACAAAATGGCAGAGATATCTCAGCAATTATTTGAATTGGGCACAAAAGAGCTGGCAGAAAAAGGAATAATTCTGGTGGATACAAAATATGAATTTGGAATTGTAGATGGCGAAATTATTCTGATCGACGAAATTCATACGCCGGATTCTTCCCGCTTCTGGGATAAAGCTGCTTATGAAAAAGACCCTGCTAAAGTCGATTCCATGGATAAGGAATATATCCGTCAGTGGCTTTTGAATAACAAAATCGACGGTAAAGTCCCAGATATGCTGCCGGAAGATGTGATCGAAACTGCTTCCCAAAAATATATCGATATTTACGAAAGAATTCTGGGAGAAAAATTCATCGAGTGTAAACTACCATTGAATACCAGAATTTATAATCGGCTGCTGAGTGCCGGTATTATCAAAGATGGTTACGTGATCATTGTGATGGGTTCTCCTGCCGATCTGGAGCATTGCAGAAAGATCAAATCTCATCTGGAAAAATACGATATTTATGTGGATTTGAGAGTTACTTCTGCTCATAAAAACGGTGAACGCCTTCCCGAAATTACTGAAATTTACAACAACTCCATCGAGCCGGGCTGCGTGATCGCTGTAGCTGGCAGGTCAAATGGTCTGGGTGGAGCTCTGGCTGCAAACCTGGCAATTCCACTTATCAATTGTCCTCCATTCAAAGATAAAGTGGATATGATGGTGAACATCAATTCTTCGCTGGTAATGCCTTCCAAAACGCCTGCTTCCACCGTGATCGACGTGAGTTCGGCAGCATTGGCAGCGCTGCGCAGCTTGAATCTGCAAAGATTGAAGGAAGTGTTCAGAAAAGAAATTGCGGATGTTAAACAAGGCTTGATCGAAGCTGATGCGGAGATAAAGAATTAATTAACCGGAAAGAGCGCTGAGACGCAAAGGAAAGAATAAGTGAAAAAGTAAATTTTTGGGTTATT
>LKUH01000292.1 GCA_001412425.1 Candidatus Cloacimonas sp. SDB | reverse complement strand
AAAATTTAACGTTTTGAGAACTGGAATCTTTTTCTTGCTTTGGGTTGACCTGGTTTTTTCCTCTCCACCATTCTGGGATCTCTTCTCAGGAATCCTTCTTTTTTAAGGGAAGGTCTCAATTCCTCATCGTATTTGATAAGAGCTCTGGAAATTCCCAGGCGAACAGCTCCAGCCTGACCGGAAAGGCCTCCGCCGGCTACATTAGCAGTTACATCAACTTTATCTGAAAGACCAACCAGTTTCAAAGGTTGTTCAACCAACATCTCCAGAGATTCTCTTCCGAAGTAATTTTTCATAGTTCTTTTATTAGCAGTTCTTTTACCGGTTCCGGGAGTAACTCGAACTCGAGCAACTGCATCTTTTCTTCGACCTAAAGCATCAAAATATTGCATTCATTATCCTCCTGTTAAGATACCGATAAAGGTTTCGGGGTTTGAGCTTGATGCGGATGCTCATTTCCAGAATAAACTTTTAATTTATTAAGCAGGGACCTGCCCAGAATATTTTTGGGAAGCATTCCTTTCACAGCATGTTCTATAATGCTTTCGGGGCTTTTTTCTTTCATTCTTTGAAAAGAGATCTCGGTTAATCCACCAGGATATCCACTATATCTTTTATAAGTTTTCTTAAGTTCTTTTGTGCCCGTAAGCTTAATTTTTTCAGCATTTACAACGATTACATAATCACCAGTATCTAAATGCGGGCTGAAATATGGTTTATGTTTGCCTCGAATAATGCTGGCTATTTTTGTCGCTAAACGACCTAATACCTGGTCTGTTGCATCAACCAAATACCAATCATGTATGATCTGATTAGCTTTTGGTGTTTCTGTTTTCATGCTTTCTCCTTTATTAATATACTTTTAGACGATCGGACGGTCAAAATATTTTACCTCCCGATTTGCTGTCAAGAATAATGATGAGAACCGCATCGATAAATAATTTGCCATAAGTGTCACATTATTTAAGAATTGATACGTAAATATTTCCCTTCGGGATATTTTTTCTGAATTTTTTAT
>LKUH01000291.1 GCA_001412425.1 Candidatus Cloacimonas sp. SDB | reverse complement strand
TTTTACTTTTCTTAGTTTCAGTTGGATTCGTTCGCTGAACGAATCCCCTGCGTGCAGTTTCCGTTAGCCACAAATTTGTAATATGAAAAAGTATATAATATTTTTAATTATTTGCGGATTTTGTTCACTTTTTTCTCAAGAAATCATAATCGATAGCATTTACGCTGATCCATACATGGATGGATCAATTAAATTCAGCCAGACTCAACAAGATTTTATCATTTATATCGCAGCAACGGGTTTGGGAGCAGGAGATAGTGGCTGGGGAGCAACCCAATATGATCCAAATTCAATCTTTAGGGGATTTGTTAGTTTTTGGTTACCTCCTATCCCAGATGGATTTGAAATAGAAAGTTGTACTCTCCGATTGTATCAATACTCAAGTTATGGTGAAAATGGACTAGAGGATTTCCCGGTTTGGGATAATGTGCCTGGTGGTGATACTTTGTTCTGTATAATGGATCATATTGATTATGGTTTTACTCTTGATGAAACTGATTGGAATAAAGGAGATCCGGGAAATTATGGAACATTAGATTCTAATATAGGTATAATAAGCGATAACGGGAATGAGGAATATAAATATCTTGATGTAACTGAACAAGTAACAAATGATTATTATAGTAATAGACCTTATTCACAATACAGGATTAGATTTCAAATTGATACTGATTGGGATTATCAATTTGATTTAGTTGATTTTCTTCAGAGTACAAATATTCCTTCTGATGATCCTTTATTAGTGATCAACTTCGAACAAATCTCAAATCTTACCTCTGATATTTTACTAAATCATCATGTTTGTTATAGCTACCCTAATCCATTTAATCCATCAACTAACATTCATTATGAATATTCTTTTGATTACACCTCGGCAATGATCACAATATATGATGTGAAGGGATCACTTATTAAATCATATATTTGTAATTCAACTGGATCTGGGAACCTAATCTGGGATGGTTCTGATTATAGAGGTAAATCTGTTTCCTCTGGTATTTATATGTACAATTTTATAGTTGATAATTATGTTATCTTGTCTAAAAAAATGTTGTTATTAAAATAAATCTGTGGCTAACTCTGCACAAAATCTTCGCAGGCTCAAATTTTCGTGCAGATCCCGTTGTGCGCAATTATTTTTGTTTTGTAATTA
>LKUH01000290.1 GCA_001412425.1 Candidatus Cloacimonas sp. SDB | reverse complement strand
TTACAAATGGATTTTATTAATCTTTTTTATTCTTTTCATACCGCTAAGAGCAGAGAGTGCCAGCCTGATAATTAAAACCAGCACAAGATCAGATGTTATATTACTCATTGTCTATGTCTTAGCTGCTCTGGGTTTTTCTTTTTTATGTTCGGTAGCAGAAGCTGTTCTGTTAAGTATCACACCATCTTATATTGAGGGTAAAAGAGAAGATTATCCTAAACTTGCCGCAAATTTAAAACGCCTGAAACAGGATAAAGTGGATCGTTCACTTGCTGCAATTCTTACTTTGAATACCATAGCACATACTGCCGGTGCAATTGGTGCCGGAGCTAAAGCCACTGCTGTGTTTGGCAGTATCTGGGTGGGAGTATTCTCAGCCTTAATGACCCTGATGATACTTTTTTTGTCAGAAATTGTACCTAAAACAATAGGAGCAGTTTATTGGACAAAACTAGTGAAACCTACAGCACATTTCGTAAATATTCTCATAATAATACTTTATCCATTAGTCTGGATATCTGAAAAACTGACCAGGTTGATCTCGCATGGCAAAAATATGCATATCTTCAGTCGTCAGGAATTTATTGCCATGTCAAGAGTTGGAGAACAAACCGGGCAGATCAATGATAATGAATTCAAAATAATCAGGAATCTGTTTCGCCTTACAGGTTTGAAAGCGCGGGATATTATGACTCCCAGGCCTGTAATTTCGGCCTTACCTGAGGATGAAACTGTAAGTAATGCTTTTGAATATGTTTCTCAAAGGCAATTTTCACGCCTGCCTGTCTTCAAATCCGGAAGTGATGATATTACCGGATTTGTTTTAAAGGATGATATATTATTAAAGATGGCAAAGGGAGAAAGGGAAGATAATATTCTCTCCTTGAAACGTGACATTCCAACAGTTCCGGAAATTGTGTCACTGTCAATATTGCTGGATAGACTCCTGAAAGATCGTCACCATATTGCCATTGTTGTGGATGAATATGGCGGAACAACCGGGCTGGTAACGCTGGAAGATCTATTTGAAACGTTGATCGGCACAGAAATTATTGATGAAAGTGATGAAATAGAGGATATGCGGGATTTAGCCCGGAAGCTTTGGCGGGAACGTGCGCAAGCACTTGGCATAATCAAAGAAAATGAAGAATAAATCTTGAATGAATATCTGTTCTTTACTAATTGCAGGAATTTAGTCAGTAAATAATTCCAGTTTTAAACTTCTAAATAAAAAAAGAGACAGACAAAAGAATCTGCCTGTCTCATAAATAATTCAGTTATACTTTATCTGACTTCCAGTTCAGTGGTGAATTGTGAACCGTCAGGATAATTTAAAGTAAGAAAACCATCTTCCACACCTGCTATTTTTTCAGTAATATCTTCAGATTGCAGATACCACGATCCATCGGAAGGATCAAAAATTATGGCAACTGATTTTCCAGCGTCTTCACCTTCCAGTTGTGTAATATCAAATCGATTTTGAGATGCTTTGATCTCGTAGATCTTTCCTTCATTCTCGACAATCTGGATATCAACATCTCCGGACTTCATAGTAAGAGGATTTTCACCAGACCAGAATTCTACTAAATTTAAAATGAACATATCGATAAATCCACAGACTCCGTAAACCGGTACGATCATCATCACCCACATAACAGCAGTGTTAACAAATTTGTCACCTACCGAGCTGTTCCATTTGTAGAGATTACGAGTTAACTGGAAATTTCCGAAACACCCGGAAAGGATTACTACTACAAGCATAACTGAGACAAATTTTAATAAAGTTCTCATGTTTCCTCCTTAAAGATCAACTTTACGATCTTTTCTAAACCTGCTTGATCTATTTCATCAAATGAATTAAAAGATTTACTGTCAATATCCATTATTCCCATTACTTCATTTCCATAAAACAATGGTACAACTATTTCAGACCTTGATCGGTCGTCACAGGATAGATGACCCGGAAATTTGTGCACATCGGGAACAATTATCGTTTTCTTTTCTTTTATACCTGCCCAGCAGACCCCTTTGTTTCTTTCCAGAACCAGACAGGCAACAGGTCCTTGATAAGCAGCCACGATCAGCTCTCCATGCTTCAATAAATAGAAACCAGTCCAGAAATAATAACTGAATTTATGATGCAGAACCGCTGCAGCAGTACTCATTCGAGCAATTGGGTCAGCAGTTTTCTTAAACAAGGTTTCGAGCTGTTGAAAAATTCTATCGTAACGTTCTTTTTTCTGCTCTTTCGTCATAATACCTCAAATTAGATTCTTAGTATAAAGTGTGTAATAATAGCCTTTTTCACTGATCAGTTTTTGATGATCTCCGCTTTCCACTATTTTTCCATCTTTCAGTACGAAAAGAAAATCAGCAATTATTACCGTGCTGAGGCGATGAGCAATAATAATTGTTGTTCTATTCCTGGAAAGTTTCACCAGTGCTTTTTGAATATAGAATTCCGATTCGGTATCCAGGGAAGATGTAGCTTCGTCGAAAATTAGTATGGGCGGATTTTTGAGAAAAACTCGTGCTATGGATATTCTCTGTTTCTGACCTCCAGAAAGCTTAACACCTCTTTCACCAACCAGGGTGTCAAATTGATCGGGCAGGGAAAGGATGAAATTCAGAATATTGGCATTCCGGGCAGCTTCTATCATTTCTTCATCTGTTGTATCAGGTTTCCCATAACAAATATTTTCTTTAATAGAGGTATCGAAGAGAAAGACATTCTGCTGCACAATACCAATATTCTTACGCAGCGAATTCTGACTCAATTCCATGATATCGACATCATCAATTTTAATAGATCCTTTCTGCGGCTCATAAAATCTGGGAATAAGTGAAACCAGTGAAGATTTACCTGCTCCTGATTCACCTACCAGTGCAATAGTTTTATTTGCTGGGATCTTAAGGTTAATATTCTGCAGAATCCATTCCTGAGATTTATCGTACTTGAAACTCAAATCTGAAATTGTAATATTTCCCACAACTTTATCCAGATTTACAGCACCTTTTTTATCTTTAATATCGGGTTCGATATCCATGATCTCGATAAATCTTTCAAAAGAGGCAGCTCCCTGCTGGAACTGTTCTGTGAAATTAATTAACCGGTTAATGGGATTCAGCATGAAATTTATGTACAGGGTAAATGCCAGCAGGTCAACCACATCCAATTTTCCGTGAAAGATAAGATAAGCTCCGTAGCTGATTACGATAAGGTAATAAAAATCGGCGAGAAAATTCATGCCGGAATAGAAGGTTGCCATAATTCCGTACATTTTTTCTTTCGCCTGCCTGAAATGAAAATTTACATCCTGAAATTTTCTGATTTCCAGTTCTTCGTTGGAATAGGATTTAACTTCTCTTATGCCCTGAACAGAATTTTCCACGCTGCTATTGATATCGGCGATCTTTTTTCTTACCAGCTTGAAACCGCCTTTCATTTTCCTTCCGTAGGTCATTCCCCAGATAAGCAAAGCGGGTAGCGGGATTAAAGCAGCAATAGCCAGCTGCACATTGAAGCTGAACATGGCAATAAAAGCACCTATGATTACAAAGATTGAAATGATAAAATCTTCCGGAGCGTGATGTGCCACTTCCGCAATGGTGTTGAGATCATTGGAGATTCGGGACATTATATGCCCGGTTTTTACATTGTCGTAATAAGTGAAAGATAATTTCTGAAGATGTTCGAAGATGTCAGATCTCATATTGTATTCCATTCTTACACCCAGAATATGTCCCCATTTCATTCTTATATAAGTGAAGATGGTTTTCAGCAATATAATTGCGATCATGATGAAGATGATATCTGTTATTCCTGCAATGTTCTTATCGGGGATGTGATCTTTTAAGAGAATTCTCGTAAGAAAGGGATAAAGTACGGATAATATAGCGGATAGGAAAGCAACGCTCATATCGAGGGAAAAGAGGAATTTATGGGGTTTATAATAATTCAGAAATCTTTTTAACATTATTTGTGCACTTTCTTAATAAATTCTTCTACTTCCGGAATTCCACCCTGATAGATAAGATATCCGTTATAAGGCTCTCTGGGAGTGATATCGCTGCTGACGGGAGTCAGCATAATTTTTTTAACTTCTTCAGGATCATCTGTCTGACCCAGAGCCCAGCCTAATTTGATATAGGCAACTTCTGGCAGCATATTTCCTGCCGGCACAACTCCGTCTGCCATCAGATCTCTGCCAGTATCGTAGACAAACATATGGACATACCCCCAGAGTGTCTGAACGGTCATAAATACAGGAATATTCTTTTCCCTGCATCTTCTTATGGCAGGATACAGAGGTTTATTTACATGTCCAAGTCCTGTTCCTGCGATCACTATTCCTTTGTAGCCGTTGTCAATAAGGGAATCTATCATATCTGGCTGCATATTGGGGTAGTAGTAGACCATTGCTACCTTTTCTTCAAAATAGGGCAGTATCCTTACTTTTCTGTCTTTTCTGCGTTTATTATAATTTTTCTGAATGGGAGTAATTTTATCTCTGGTTACGGTAGCAATTGGCACATCACCGATAGTTCTAAATGTAGAGCGATAGGAAGAATGCATTTTCCTGACCCTGGTACCCTGATGGAGCAGAGCGTATTCGTCACTGGTTGGACCGAACATGCAGACAACCACTTCGGCTATATCGGAATAGGCTGCTGCAGTAGTAGCGTGGATCAGGTTCAAGGCTGCATCGGAAGAAGGGCGGTCTGAAGATCTTTGAGAACCGACCAGGACAATTGGAACAGGAGAATCCTGAATCATGTAGGATAATGCTGCGGCAGTATGATGCAGGGTATCTGTTCCATGCCCGATTACAATGCCATCTATTCCGTTTTTGATCTCTTCGCCAATATTTACTGCCAGTTTCTTATACTGATCCGGACCCATATTTTCACTGAATACGGCGAATAGTTTTTCGGTTTTCAGATTGCAGATGTCAGCCAGTTCGGGAACAGCACCATATAATTCTCCGGGAGAAAAAGCCGGTATAACGGCTCCTGTTCTGTAATCAAGTCTGGAAGCAATAGTTCCTCCGGTACCGAACAGTTTAATGTTAGGCTTGTCTTCAGAAGTGGGAAATTCCTTTTCCGGAATTTTATAGTGAGCTTCTTTATAACCGACTTCTTTCATTGTGGTGATTGTATTGACATCGATCCCGACATTATATCCGGTCTTCAATTTAAGTACAATATGATAGTCATCATCATTTTCCGAGCGGGGGAGAATTATTCCGCTGAAGTCACCGCGGGTCGTTTTTATCAGAGCATCACTCCAGACTCGCACCTGAAGTTGTTTCAGAATTTCTAAGGCTTTACCTTTATATCCTTTAAATATGTCTATCATCATTAATCCTTAGCGGAATTATTCAGGTTCTGTGTAATTACCTGACTCAATTCATTCATATTAATATTTCCCAGAGCGATTTCCCTGAGGTTACCCATTATCCATTTAAGTTCAGCCTGAAAGGAATCTCTGGTTCTTAAATTGCGGAATACTTTTTTCAGCGTGTCTATCTCTGAAATTATCTTCTTTTTTGAATATTTTTGATATTTGATCAAACGAAGTATGGATTCAAACTCTATATTACTGTTTTCATACAGAATCGGTAACATATCAGGCAGAATATTCTGTTCCAGTTTTTTCTTTTTACAGAAACTCATGAGGTCATAAATTTTCTGATAATCGAACTCTTCAATATGTTCAATTTTACCCTCAATGTGTTTCAACCTGTGTGCCAGCAGAGTGGCAACGAATCTGGGTTGGAAATCCAGGTCCTGATGGATCTTTTCTATAAGCGGAACAAGGTTATTTCTCAATAAATAATGATGTGTATCTTCGGGAACCTGCCAGTCCTTTAACTGATTGATTCTGATCTTCAGATCAACTGGAAGCTCCTCGCTTATTTTTTTAATAGCCTCATCTTTAATTGGAATTGGTGCAGAATCGGTATCAGGATACATCCTGTCAGCCCCGGGAAGGACTCTCTCAAATATTGTGGTCCCAGCAGCCAGAGATTTTCTGGTTTCATTCGGAACACCTTCAAAAGCCATTCTACAGCGTTCTTCTATGGTTTCTTTGGCGGTCTGCAGATCGTAATCATTAGCCCAGAAGACCAGTTGAGCATCATTTTCTCCGCTGCCCAGTAACTTGCTCCTTCTTTTCAGCATCTGTTTATCAAAAACAGGCTTCAAGTCTTCAGAATGAAGCATATTCGGTTTTTCCAGACAGGCTATCACTTTCAATCTATCGCATAATTCATCCGCAAAAGTTTTTCCGGGTTGTGTGAAAAATGACAGAATACCCTTAAAATCGGGCAGATTTACTGCAATGATTTTCTTGCCCTTTTCCACTGCATCTTTAATGGGAGGGTATTGAATATCCTGCACGTCAAAATTAATTTCTTTAAAAACAGGTTTCCATTTTGCAGGATCAGGGTATAGTTTTAATAGATCTGCTTTTATGGTCAGCAGGGATTTTTGCCGGAAAGCTTCATTGTGAGTCAATTCCGGAATCCATTTAATATGTGAAACTCCTTTGATCTCGACTCTGGTTCCGCCGTTAATGCTGACATTTACATCTTCTCGACCGGCTCCACTTCCAACTCGTACTCTTCCCGAGCTTCTGTTGAGAAATCTGATATAATGCCCTGCTTCTTCTGCTTCGAAAGGTGTAAGCAGATCGGGATAAGTTACTGTTTCGATCAGTGGAATTCCCAGTCTGTCGGTTGAATAAATTCTTTCATGTCCTATATCTGAGATCTCACGGCAGGAGTCTTCTTCCAGGCTGATCTGAATAATCCGGACCTTCTTATGCCTTAAAGGAATTTCACCTTCAATGCCGATGATGGCAGTTCGCTGAAATCCTGTAGGTATGCTGCCATCCAGATATTGTTTTCGAGTAATATGAAGTTCACCGACTATATTTGTTTTTAACATCAGAGCGATTTCCAGGGCATAATTCAGGGCTTCTCTGTTTACCTTGAAAGGAGGAGTATCGTCAACATCATAAGTACAGGCAGTCTGATTTTCTATTCTATAGGTGATGTTTTTTCTGGTTTTGAATTCCATCAATGCTGTACCGTCGTAGGTGCCCATTTCCGATAAAGTTGGCCTCATGTGTCTGATCAACTCAGCATCATAGCAGTTCTTTTTCTGGTATATTCCTGCCGGACAGTGGCAGAACAATTTTTTTCTGGTTTTTAACTGCTGATGAACTTCAAGTCCGCATTTAAAACCGAGGTCGGAATATATCTTCCTGGTTGCTTTGTGCAAGGGAACATATCCGATTCTGTTTTTACTTTGTTCGTAATTGCTTTCAGGATCAAAATCTTGTTTCATAACTATCCCTGCGTTATTAATAATTTTTAAGCTAAAGACTAAACCGACAAACTTTATGTCAACAATAAATCATCAAATGATTTAGCTGAATTGAGAAAAAAAGTAGGTTGAAAACGGGCGAATAGAAAGGAAACAACTTAAATTGCCTAAATTTATGTACTTGACATAATTACGTCATTTTTAAAAAAAGCACACTGTTTTAAATAAAAATTTGTAATATACTTATTTAGAAGTATGTTATAACATTCTGTCTGACAGAAAAAAGTGAAAAAAAAAGGAGTAAAGATGAAAATGCTGAGAATCATTATAATCATGGCAGTTCTCATTTCAGTTTATCTGCTGTTTGCCAGGGATTATATTGAGTTTCAAAACTCATACAGGGATGTTTCCGCTAAACAGGCGAAAAAATTGATAAGCAGATATGGAAATATGAACATAATTGATATTTCAGGGACTTACTATATGGGACATATTCCCGGTGCCGAAAATTACTTTATCGGGGATGGTACTTTGCAGACCGCTCTGCAGGAATTGGATAAGAACAAGCGGTATCTGATTTATTATCATACTGACAAAACTTCCATAAAAGCTGCTGAAATGTTTACCAAAGCAGGATTCAAGAAGGTCTACAGGTTGAACGGTAATTTCAGTTCCTGGGTTCAGGAAGGATATGAAACCGCTTCACTATAATAATTGGAATTGTATTTTAAAAGCCCTGTTAACGCGGGGCTTTTTTTATTACAGCAATTTAAGGGAATTGAGATAGCATGTTTCAAATAATACTCGAATGGAGAAATTGTATGATTAAAACCGGTGATTTGGCCCCCCGATTTAAAATTATTAGATCAAAATAATGATTTGATAAAATTCCAGCAGGAATCTGCCGGTAAATGCATTTTGTTGTATTTCTATCCCAAAAATAACACTTCCGGCTGCACCTAAGAAGTCTGTTATTTTACTGATGAGTTTGATCAATTCCGCTTGCTTAACACTGAAGTAATGGGAATAAGTCCGGAGATTATTGCTTCACAAGGGGGTTTCGTATGGCCTTATGTTATGTCTTATGTCTGGAATTATATGAGCTCTCGATAAATTTCTTGAAAATGGGTTGAGGTTTATCCGGCCTGGATTTAAATTCAGGGTGGAATTGTACTCCGATATAAAAAGGATGATCGGGGATTTCAATTATCTCGACCAGAAAGTCATCAGGGGAGAGTCCGGAAATTTTCAGTCCATTATCTTCCATAATTTTTCTAAAGTTATTATTGAATTCATATCTGTGGCGATGTCTTTCGGAAATATTCTCACAGCGGTAGATCTGGTAGGCGAGGCTGTTTTTGATAATTCTGCAAGGATAAGCTCCTAACCGCATAGTACCGCCCATGGCTTCAATATATTTCTGATCTTCCATTAAATGAATAACTTTGTTAGGAGTTGTTTCATCAAATTCACTGCTGTGGGCGTCTGTAAGTTTACAGGCATTACGGGCAAATTCTATTGCAGCTACCTGCATTCCCAGGCAGATGCCGAAGAAGGGGATCTTTTTTTCTCGAGCATATTTGGCAATTGCGATCTTACCTTCAACTCCTCTTACACCAAAACCTCCCGGTATCAAAATTCCATCAACATTTTTTAAAGCTTCTTCTGTCTTAGAATTATTGTAAGCTTTTTCAGAATCTACCCATTTGATATTCAGTTTATACCTATGGGAAGCTGCTGCGTGGATCAGGGCAGTTCCCACACTTTTATAGGCATCCTGGTGTTCAACATATTTACCGCAGACCGCAATTGTAACTTCACCTTCCGGATTCAATATATTATTGATGATGCGGTCCCAGTCAGAAAAATCTATCTTATTCTGCTGCAGATGAAAATGTTCACAGATCTTCTCATGCAGGTTAGCCTTCATAAAAACACGGGGGACTTCATAAATAGTTTTACAATCAATTGCGTTAATGACTCTGCTTTTCTGAACATTCGTGAACATCGCGATCTTACTTCTTATTTCATCGTTGAAAGGTTTTTCTGAACGGCAGAGCAGAATATCCGGCTGAATTCCTATTTCTCTGAGTTTGGTTGTTGCATGTTGAGTAGGTTTAGTCTTTAGCTCTCCTGCAGCAACAATATAAGGGACATAAGTCAGGAAAACAAAAAGTGAATTTTCGGGTCCGACCTCTAACCGGAATTGCCGGATTGCTTCCAGAAAGGGCAGGCTTTCTATATCTCCAACGGTTCCGCCCACTTCGGTGATCACGATATCATTATCAACTGCAATGCGACGGATTAAGCGCTTGATCTCATTGGTGACGTGCGGAATCACTTGTACAGTCTTACCCAGGTAATCACCCCGTCTTTCTCTCTTGATTACAGTATCGTAAACCTGACCTGAGGTTGAATTGGAATTCTTATTAAGAGGAACGCCGATAAATCTTTCATAATGACCCAGATCCAGGTCCGTTTCAGCTCCATCATCAGTTACAAAAACCTCACCATGCTGAAAAGGGCTCATTGTTCCAGGATCAACATTCAAATAAGGGTCAAATTTCTGCATCACAACCTTATAACCCATTTTCTTCAGTAACAGACCGATAGATGAAGAAGCAATTCCTTTACCCAGAGATGACAGCACACCGCCAATTACAAAAATATGTTTAGCCATTGTAATTCCTTTCTATTTGTTTATTCCGCTCATAAAAATTCGTTTTCTTTTTTTAATTTCAGCATTCAGGCTGGAGAGCACTATCGGATAAAAATCCTGATCGAAAAATTTCAGTGAAATATTGCCGTTTATACAGCGATCGTAAAGATAGAAGCCGGTATAGTCAGTTATTTCCATATTAAAGCCCAGTGAAAAATAACATTCTTTTTGACTGCTCATTATTTTATTCTGCAGTGAATAATTACCTTTCTGATCGGATTTAAAGGATATATAGCGAATAACACCATCGGTAAAATTTAATTTCACATTATCAAAAACAAGGTTTTTATAATACACTTTTTCAGCCAGGAAAATTCCGTCCAGCGCAATTTTTTCCATGGGAAATTCTATGATACCGGCGGGTAAAATGGTTATCTGGTGATCTAAAGAAGTGCCCATAAATAACTGATAACGGTCTTTCATTATCTTAATGTTGATCTTCTCCTGTTGGGTGGTTATGCGATAATTGGCATAGGAGAAGAAATCATCTTTCAAAGTTTCAGCCTGCTGTTTCAGTTTGACGTAATTACAGTTAATACTCATTAAATAAGTTTGCAGGAGATCTTTATATTGGGTCTGTAGATTATCTGCCAGTTCCGGAGTAGGGTAATTCAGAAAAACCAGATCTTTTTTATTCTGGAATATCCTGTGCCAGTAAAAGATCTGAGGATCTACTGAAGATTTCGGCAAGTCGTTATCAGTTAAATTCTGGCGGGACAGTTTTTTCCAGCCAACCTCAATGAAAGTGTCAATATTATCAATAAAATTTTGATCGATCTTTTCGGGGATAGCTGTCTCATAAGTGGAAAATTCTGCTTTCATTGCTTGCTGGATTTTCTGCAGGGAAAGATTAAGCAGCGGAAAAGTTTTTTTGCGGATCAATTCCAGATAAAGTGCTTCAACTATCTCCATTTCTATCAGGGCATCCTTTGAGTCTGAAGTATTATATATTTCAGCGGCAATGGAGACTATATCGTTTTTGCGGAATTTCAAAAAATTATTGAGCAGATTGGAAATTATTTCTCGGAGATTTTTCATAGTGGAATATACCAGCTTTCGCCCAGCTTCACATTCATAAGTGTTTGAATGTTTCTGCCCAGAATGTGTGAGGCGATCTTTCTGAATTTCTCTTCATTATCACTAACGAAAAATGTATCCTTGCCATCTTGCTCAATTTCCTGTTTCGGGATCAGTTTCTGCAGTTGCAAAGCCAGAGCTTCCGCACTGTCAATTAAGGCAATTTCATTTCCGACAATTTTTCTGATTGCCGGTTTCAAGATGGGATAATGAGTACAACCCAGAACCAGGGTATCGATCTTCTTTGCCAGCAGCGGAGTTAAATATTCTTTTATGATAATTTCTGTTACTTCATGGTTTTCCCAACCCTCTTCAACCAGAGAAACGAACAGAGGACAGGCTCTACTGTGAATTTCCATTTTTGAAAATAAAGCAGATATAGCATTAAAATAAGCGTTACTGCGGATCGTACCGTCGGTTCCAATAACTCCGATCTTATTATTGCAGGTCGCTTTAACTGCAGCTTCTGCTCCGGATTCAATTACTCCGATGACGGGAATAGAAAAATTTTTTTGTAAATGTTCCAAAGCAACTGCTGATGAAGTGTTACAGGCAACAACTATGATCTTGGCTCCGTATTGTGTTAAAAATCTGGCGTTCTGAACAGAATATTCCACGATCGTATTTCTGGATTTGGGACCATAAGGAACTCTGGCTGTATCACCAAAATAGATGATGTCTTCATAAGGAAAATTCTTTCTGATTTCCCTGAAAACGGTTAACCCACCCACTCCTGAATCAAAAATTCCAATCGGCTGTTTCATGCCTTATCCTGTTAAAATTTTCTCAGTAAGATCAATAAAATTTCATTTCATACAAAAATGTGAACCTCTAATTAGTCAAATGATTTAATGACATTGAAAAGGTTTTTTTTGATATTTTAGCTTCTAGATAACTTAATAGCAAGGTTTATATAGCTTTATCTATTAGACAATTTTGACAAATATTTTGAAATAATTTACTGTAGTTCTTAACTTGACAGTTAAAGCAGGTTTAAGTATTTTAACCAGACAGTTAAAGAGGTATGATGGATATTAATGAATTTTTGGAAGATTTTCGCAAAAAGAAGTATTTCAAAACCAATATTATAGCGCATTTCACCGAATCAGCCCGAGAAGGGCAAAGCTGTGATTTTCCTGCAGAAATGGAAGCTTCTCTGATATCTTTATTAAAGCAAAAAGATGTACACAAGTTATATTCGCATCAGCACAAGGCTTTTCTTTCGGCTCAAAAAGGCAGGAATCTGGTAGTAAGCACCGGTGTTGCCAGTGGAAAATCTTTCTGCTACATTCTTCCGATCCTGAATGAGTATATAAAAAATCAAGAATCCTGCGGATTACTGCTGTTCCCGACCAAAGCTTTAACCCAGGATCAGATGCAGTCTTTTCAGAGTTTAATCTGTCAACTGGGTAGCGATGACCAGAAGTCCAAAACTGGGATCTATGACGGAGATACTTCCGGCGAAACAAGAAGACTGATACGACAGAGGGCAAATTTTGTGCTTACGAATCCGGACATGCTTCATCTTGGAATTTTACCTCATCATACAAAATGGGCAAGATTTTTCCAAAATCTGAAATACATCGTTATTGATGAAGTCCATATTTACAGGGGGATTTTCGGATCCCATTTCTGTAATGTGTTAAGAAGATTAAAACGTATTGCCGAATATTATGGGGCAAAACCGCAGTTTATTCTTACCTCGGCAACTTTGTACAAGGTAAAAGATTTTATCCAACGCCTATTGGAAGAAGAATTCGATCTGATCTTTGAAAATGGTGCACCTGTCGGGGAAAAGCATTTTATTTTTTACAATCCTCCCATTATAGATCCTGAAATGGGCTTACGTAAAAGTTCTTTGCAGGAAAGCGTTCTTCTGGCAAATAAATTTCTGGAGAAGAAACTGCAGACCCTGGTTTTTGCTCATACGCGGCGAAAAGTCGAGCTGATCTTAAGTTATCTGCAACAGAACAGAAAGGGTTCGAACAACATTTTCGGTTACCGAAGCGGGTATCTGGCAGAGGAAAGACGCAGCATCGAAAAGAGATTCAAACAGGCGGAGATTAATGTGCTTATAGCAACTAATGCCATGGAACTGGGCATAGATATCGGCAGTCTGGATGCAGTTATAATCAACGGTTATCCGGGCAGTATTTCTTCAACCAGGCAGCAATCCGGCAGAGCGGGCAGAAAGGGTGCACCGTCACTGACTATTTTTGTGGCGACCTCAAATCTGATCGATCAGTTTTTCATTCAGCATCCGGAATTTCTGCAGGATTCAAATCCCGAGGAAGCTTTGCTGGATCCAGATAATCCCTATATTCTTTTAAATCATTTGAAATGTGCCTTATTTGAAAAGCCATTTTCTGACCGGGAAACTTACGGTGACCTTTCCCAACAGCAGTTAAGTGAATTTCTGGGCATTCTTAAAAAATACGGAATGCTGCGGGAGACAGGGGAAAAGATGTATTGGAAAGGTGATAATTATCCTGCGGACAGCATTTCTTTACGCGCTGCCGGGGCTTCCGGATATCTGCTGAAAGCTGAAGGCAAGGTTATAGGCACTGTTGATGAAAACAGCGCTTTCTGGATGGTTCACCCAGAAGCTGTTTATCTGCATGGGGGAGAATCTTATTTCGTTGAGAATCTGGATCGGGAAAAGTATATAGCAGATCTGATTCCCTTGAAAACTGATTATTATACTCAATCTCAAACCACAACCGATTTTAATTTGATTGAACTGGAAAAGAAAGAGGAGAAGGGCAGAATTGTAAAATTTGCCGGAGATCTGCAGGTAATCTCTCAGGTTACAGGTTTTAAGAAACTGAAATGGTTCACAAATGAGATCCTGGGTTACGGAGAAGTGGATCTTCCTTCTGTAGAATATTGTACAAGCGGGTTCTGGTTCAGTTTGAAAAAGGATCTGGTCGAAAAACTGATTGAAAATAAGATCTGGAATAATTCCAAGAATCAGTACGGCAGCGAGTGGAAATTCATTGCTGAAAGAATCAGACAGAGGGACGGCAATATTTGCCGGGAGTGTGGATTGAAGGGAAATGACTCAAAGAAATTGGCTGTGCACCATAAAATTCCCTTTCGGCAGTTTGATGATCCGGCTGAAGCAAATTTGCCAGACAATCTTGTTACTTTATGCCCAGGCTGTCATAAAAAGATCGAAAGTCAGTATATTATTCAAAGTGGACTTGCTGGGCTCACTTATCTGTTGCTCCAGCTTTCACCCGTATTTCTCATGTGTGATAAAACAGATATCAAAGCTCATTTTGAAGTCAGATCAAAACTTGCCGCTAATGCACCTGCCGTGATATTTTATGATTCTATACCCGGTGGTATCGGGCTTGCAGATAAACTTTTCACAATTATTACAAAGGTTCTGGTTAAAGCTTCTGATCTGATTAAAAACTGTAGTTGTAAAGATGGCTGTCCCGCCTGTACCGGTCCGGTTGCCGAACATGGAGCAGGTGCAAAAAAATCTGTTGAAAATATGCTTAATTTACTGTTGGTAGAAGAATGAAAGATCTGGAAAAAATATTATCAAAAGCTTTGCCGGACAAGATTCCGTCCCAAATAATTGCTGAGTCAGGCAAAGAGATCCATCATCTAACTGAGGGTGAATACCTTGATAAGCCTAAAAAAGTATTCCATAAACAATACACTCTTGATTCCAATTTTGAGACAAAAGGGCAAAAAACCGACAGCTTAAATATACCGGAAGTGATTGCCAGATATGCCGGAATTCCCCTGCCAAAGCAGGAAGACCTGCTGTTTATCGATACGGAGACCACAGGGCTGGCAGGTGGTACTGGCACATATATTTTTCTGGTAGGGCTGGGATATTTCCGGAAAAACAGTTTTCAAGTAGATCAATTATTTTTAACCGATATTGATGGGGAAGAAAGCTTTTTAAGGGAATTGCACAAATACCTGGCAGGATTTACAACTTTTGTAAGTTATAACGGTAAGAGTTTTGACATTCCCCTGCTGAGTGGAAGATATATTTTTAATCAGAGCGAAAATCCGACAGTAAATTTCTTTCATCTTGATCTACTGCATCTGAGCAGAAGGATCTGGAAAAACAGTCTGACAGATTGTACTCTGGGAACAATTGAAAAAGAAATTCTGGGACTCTGCCGGCAGGTTGATAAAGATATTCCCGGATTGGAAATTCCGCAGGAATATTTCTACTATTTGCAATCCCGCGATGCCACAGATATGGTAAGAGTTCTGCATCATAATTATTACGACGTCATCAGCATGTACCTGTTGCTGTCAAAACTCTCAATATTTCTGACAGATACAGATTCGCTGGAATTTCTGGAGGAAATCCTGGGTATGGCAAAATTATTTGCTGAGCAGAGAGATTTCTTAGCAGCAGAAAAATTATTCCGAAAAATATTACAGCTTCACCCGCAGCATAAAGATGGACGTAAAAGGCTTTCCTACCTTTACAAGAATAATTGTGACCTCTGCAATGCTGTGAAGTTGTGGGAAAGAGCTGCCGAAGATAACGAGATTTACGCTTTCATAGAATTAGCCAAACATTACGAACATAGATTGAAAAATTATGAAACCGCCCTGAAATATACGCAGAATGCACTGAAAATCGTGTACAGCTCCTGTTATGAAAACACTCAGATTTTAGCTGAACTGCAGCACCGTCTGAACAGGCTGGAGAACCGTTTGACGCATGAAAGATGAAATCAGGGTCCCCGTAAGGGATCTTGTAGAATTTGTCCTGAAAAGCGGTGATCTGGAAGTCGGAAATTTCTCCGGACAGGACAGGGCTCGGGCTGGGCAGAGGATTCATAAAAAAATCCAGAATTCCAGAAAGGGAGATTACCAGAAAGAGTTGCCGGTGAGCAGACTGATTGAAGCTGACAGTTTTAATTTGAATATCGGCGGAAGGATTGACGGTGTATTTCTGAATGAAGAACCTGTTATCATTGAAGAGATCAAAACAGTAAGCTCCAATTTGAGTAAATATTTACAGAATGAGAATCCTTTACATTGGGGTCAGGCAAAGCTCTATGCCTTTATTTATGCTGAAAGTGAAGGTCTGGATGAAATTTGTGTACAACTTACTTATTTTGAGCTTAAAACTGCGAGAACTGTCGAGGTCAAAAAAAATCTCAGCTGCAAAGAACTGGAAGAATTCTTCTTTCTCACTATTAACAAGTACATTTCCTGGCTGAAAAAAATAATCGCCTGGCAGAATCTGAGAGATGATTCCCTTCAGGCACTTCCGTTTCCCCATTCTGAATATCGGAAAGGGCAGAAAGAGCTGGCTGTGGCAGCTTATAAAATTATCAGGCAATCCGGTCAGCTGCTTATTCAAGCACCGACAGGTATAGGTAAAACTGCCGCTACGATCTATCCGGCTCTAAAAGCAATGGGTCAGCGTTATACTGAAAAGATTTTTTTTCTTACAGCTAGAACAACGGGTAAACAGGCAGCTGTAAAAACGATGCAGTTGCTGCAGAAAAGTGGTGCAGCTGTAAAATTTCTGGTTCTAACAGCTAAAGAAAAAATCTGTTTTACGCCGGGGACTGAATGCAGTGCGGCAGAATGTAAGTTTGCTCGGGGGTATTATGACCGGATTGAGCAGGCCAGATCAGAGATTTTTAATTTCAGCTCTTTTACCAGGAAACAGCTCGAAATTGTAGCACGGCAGCATCAGGTTTGCCCTTTTGAATTTTCTCTGGATCTTGCTCTCTGGTCAGATTGTATTATCGGAGATTACAATTATGCTTTTGATCCTCGCACCAAATTGAAAAGATTTTTCGGGGAAGATAAGGCTTCTGTAAACAGTGATTATACTTTCCTGATAGATGAAGCTCATAATCTGGTAGACAGATCTCGTGAAATGTTTTCGGCTGAGCTCAGGAAGCAGGATTTTCTGCAGACAAGGCGGCTGTTTAAACAGGAGCTTCCCGAGTTGCATAAGGCAATGGGAAAGATCAACAACTGGTTTTTGAAATCTAGAAAACTGTATTTATCAGAGCAGGAAAACGAGAGTAGCACAGAACTTCCCAAATCACTTCTTCCACTGCTTAACAATTTTTTGAATTTGTCGGAAGGCTGGCTTTCCCAAAATATAAGGACAAATTATCGCAATGCGCTTCTGGAAATTTATTTTCTAACGCATCGTTTTCGTAAAATAGTGGAGCTTTTTGACGAAAATTATACCGTATATTATGTAAAAGAAAACTTGAATATCATGGTAAAACTGTTTTGTCTTAATCCGGCAAAACAGCTGGAGAATGCCTTGAAATCAGCAGGTTCGGCTCTTATTTTTTCTGCCACTCTCACACCTTTAAAGTATTTCAAAGAAATACTGGGTTGTGATGAGAAGGCTGAAACTGCTACATATCCATCACCTTTTCCCAGAGAGAATCTGCAAGTTTTTCTGGAAAATAAAATATCTATAAAATATAAGAATAGAAAGCTAACACTGGAACAATTAACCGATCTTATCAGCAGTTTTATCAGATCAAAAAAGGGGAATTATCTGATCTTCTTTCCTTCCTATGAATATATGAATCAGGCGCTGGAACTGGTAATCGGTGAAAATCCGGAGATTGATTTTCTGGTTCAGACCAGTGGAATGTCAGAGTCGGAAAGGGAAGATTACATAGCAGCTTTTTCTCATGATAATCTTCGTACAACTGCAGGTTTTGCAGTTATGGGCGGAGTTTTTGGCGAAGGAATTGATCTAATCGGCAAGCGGTTGGACGGGGCGATAATCATAGGAGTTGGTTTGCCGGGAATTAGTTTTGAAAGGGAACTGATCAGAGATTATTTTAACAGGAAGGGTAAAGGTTTTGACTATGCCTATAAATTTCCCGGGATAACCCGAGTGCTGCAGGCGGCAGGAAGGGTAATTAGAACTGAGACAGATAGAGGTAAGATTTTACTTATTGATGAGAGATTCAGCAATTATGCCTATAGATCGCTTTTGCCGCAGGATTGGCAGATCAGAAGCATAGGTGAGAAAGTTAGATTTTAGCAGGAAAAAAGTGAATTTTCGGAAAATTATACTTCTTTGAGTAATTCTCTATTCCTGTTAACATCAGGGCTTAATGGATTCTGAATTTTGTTGAATTTTATTCGGCGTGAATCGAAGAGCAGCACTATTTCGGGCAGCAGCATTTCCCATTCGATCGGATTGATGGGAAGGCTCAGGCGGTAGGCATTTTTAAATTGATTGAATATAAGTTCAAATCTGTTAAAAGGATATATTGAAGCCCAGAAAAGCAGAAAATGGATCAGATCTGATTCGGGAAAATCGTATTCCCATTCGGAAAAATCCAGCATGAAATATTTTTTGTCCTGGTTCCGGTAAAGAAAATTATTGGGATTGGTATCCTGCAGGCAGATCCTTTTTCCTTTATTTAACTCCAGGGCATGCAGTTGAGAAAAGAGGTAGGCAATTCTGGAAAAATCAGGCTGGATAAGTTCAACGATTGGTGTGCCTGGAATATATTCCAGCATCAATGTGTTTGTGCCATTATGATCCAGTAATCTGGGGGCAAAATAGGGATTTTTTTCATAAATATAGAGTTCTTTCTTAAATTCTTTACTATTTCGACAGATCTTAATAACCTGTTTTTTATCTTTCTGAATAATAATATTGGATTTCATGAAAAATCCCTGGTTTATTTTTCAATTTTTTTCAAAAGATCTT
>LKUH01000289.1 GCA_001412425.1 Candidatus Cloacimonas sp. SDB | reverse complement strand
ATGTGCATCTCGCGGAGCGGTGCCGCCTGGAACCGCGGCATGTTCGAGGATGATTCCGGCCAGTACGACCGGCCGGAACAGATGATTGGTGCATGTGCAGGTGCGGCGCTGTACCGCAGGGAACTGTTCGATGATATCGGCCTGTTCGACGAGGATTTCTTCCTGTACCACGAGGATGTCGACCTCTCCTTCCGGGCGTTCCTTGCCGGGTGGGATTGCCTGTACTGGCCGGGAGCGGTCGTCTGGCACGTGAACAGCGGGACGCTCGGGTTCGAATCAGACAACTGCGTCTATTACGGAAACAGGAATATCATCTGGTTCGTCTTCAAATCATATCCCGGATGGCTATTGATCTCGTCGCTCCCCTGGATTGTTGGCCGGAACGTGGGCGTGGTAGGGTATTACCTCCTGCATGGCAAGTTCCGGGTGGCGTTGAAGGCGAAACTGGATGCGATAAAAGGTCTGAATTTATCTATACAAAAAAGAAACAAGATAAGGAAGAATATTTCCAACCGGAAAATTTCCCGGTGGATCTATACGTGGTATTCCCCGTGAGGGATGAAATATGTGGCTGATGCAATATCGTGACTTGATCTGGAATTTAACTATCACGGATCTCAAGATAAAGTACCAGAGTTCGGTCCTTGGATTTGCGTGGTCGCTCTTAAATCCGCTCTTCATGATGCTGGTCCTGTATTTCGTATTCTCAAACGTGTTCCGGTTCACACAGGAACACTATGCACTCTACATACTCGTCGGGCTCATCGCATGGCGGTTTTTGGCAAACGGTACCTCTGTTGCGATGATGTCGATCGTGGGAAAACCGAGTCTAGTCACCAAGATATACATCCCCCGCCAGATCCTCGTATTATCATCAACCCTTTCAAGTTTTATCAGCTCGATTCTCGAATTCTGCGTCCTGATACCACTGCTTTTTATCTTCGGGGCAAATATCACTCCTTACGTACTATTCTTCCCGATAGCCCACGTGATCTTCTTCTTCATCGTATACGGGCTATCCCTGATGGTCGCGGCAATGTATGTCTATTACCGGGACCTGACCCAGATATGGGAAGTCGTCATCCAGATCGGGTTTTTCCTGTCACCGATCGTATACCCGATCTCGATGATTCCCGCACAGTACCTCCCATTCTACGTGTTAAACCCGGTGACTATCATAATAGAAACATACCGCAATTTCCTCATCTTCGGCCTACCCCCAGGGCTGAAGAGTATGGTATATCTTGTGATCTCTGCAGTTATCATGATGGTTGCAGGAAATGCATTATTCAACCGTCTTGAACGGCGTTTCGGGGAGCTGATATGAATGGCCAATAACAGGTACACTTTGAAGAAAAAAAACCTGGACAATACCAATGCCATCGAAGTAGATCATCTCTCAAAGCAGTTCCGTATCCCCCATGAGCGAAAGATTACTGTCTATCAACATCTCGCAGGATTGATCAGCGGGGGCAGTTATTCGTATGAGGTCTTCAACGCCCTCCAGGACATCAGTTTCACCGTAGAACACGGGGAAACCTTCGGTGTGATCGGACCAAACGGAAGTGGCAAGAGCACCCTTCTGAAGATACTCGCCGGTGTATTATATCCCGACAGCGGCACAGTGCACTTAAACGGGAAGATCGCACCATTTCTGGAACTTGGTGTGGGATTCACACCCGATCTTACTGCAAAAGAGAACATCTACCTCTATGGTGCAATCATGGGCCTTTCAAAGAAAGAGATTGCGTCAAAATACGATGAAATCCTTGACTTTGCCGAGTTGAAACGATTCGAGAATATGAAACTGAAAAATTTTTCATCCGGGATGACGGTACGTCTCGCCTTTTCAACCGCGATTCAGACTGACCCGGATATTCTCTTAGTGGATGAGGTGCTGGCCGTCGGAGACGAGTCCTTCCAGCGGAAATGCGGTGAGAAGATTGATGAGATCCGGGAGGCTGGGAAGACTATCATTCTGGTATCTCATGCTATGGGTACGGTGCAGGAGTTGTGCGAGCGGTGTATTCTGATTCATGGCGGAAAAATTATTGAAAGTGGTGAGACAGAGAAGGTGATTGAGCGTTACCATGATATTTTGCGATAGATGATGGGATTTTTAAAAAGGTACTTTCTTTTAATCTTTGAGAAGATTATCAGATTAGAAGTGCTTAAAACCCTTTTGAACCGTTAGTACTTTATCGTCTACGATCGATCACTAATCAATGAGTATCGCCAGATTTTTTGCATTTATGAACGGTATTATACATATTAAGGTAGTGTATATAAAAGTTTGAAAAATTTAAGAGTCCCTGCATCCACGTGGATCGCAAGCAGACGATATTTATCTGATGTAGGCGAGATACCCTCTGTGGATGCAGGTAAGGAAATTACAACTTAATTAGTTCGGTACTTTTTTCTCTATTCTTGTAGAACTTCCTTTTGTTAAGTTCCAAATCTTTTATTTTAATTTAGGTATCATACATCAGATATATCATGAAATGTTTAATTACTGGATGTAGCGGGTTCTTAGGAAGAGAATTAACTAAGAAGTTGTTAAACGAGGGCTATGAGGTTATTGGAATAGCTCGCAATGAAGGAAACCTAATTAATTACCAACATCTTTTTCCTGAAGTCAAAATTATTTCAGGAGATATTAATGATGAATGGAATATTAGAAAAGCAATGAAAGGGGTAGAGGGTGTTTTCCATTTAGCAGCATATAAACATGTGGGAATGGCAGAAAAAGAACCTCTGCAGTGTATAAAATCTAACGTTCTTGGTTCAATACAAGTTATTAAAGCATCAATTAGAGAAAAACCAAGATTTGTAATTGGCATTTCAACTGACAAAGCAGCACATGTATCTGGAGTTTACGGGGCAACAAAATTTTTAATGGAAAAATTATTCCTTGAAGCTGAAAGTATTAATACTCATACTCAGTACAGAATCGTCCGTTTTGGAAATATCCTTTGTTCAACAGGTTCAGTTATTTGCAACTGGAAGAACGATATACTTGCAGGTAATCAGATTGAAATTACCGACCCAGAAGCAACAAGGTTTTTTTTAAGGTTGATGATGCTGTCAACTTAATTTTTGACTGTTTAAAATTTTCAGCCAATGCAAACCCATACATAGCGAATATGAAAGCTATCAAAATTGGGACCCTTTTGGAAGCGATGATGAGGAAATATGGTGAAGTCCCAGTGAAAATAATAGGACTTCGTATTGGTGAGGCTAAACATGAAACAATTGACGGTATTAAATTTTCAAATCAAGTTGAGCAATTCGCGCTTGAAGAGATTATTAAGATGGTATAGTATCTTTGTATTTTATATTTCTTGAAATGATTATTTTTATTGTTATAAAATATTGATAGTACTGGTGATATTGATGATTGATTCTGTAATACAGTTTTTCCGAAAAAAACGTCCATTCATTATCGGTTTTATGTATGTGTTCAATGAAAGGGATATTATTGAAGAGCTTATTCAACATATGCGTCGAATGGAGGTACCACTTGTTGTTATTGATAATGGTTCAGATGATGGGACGGAAAAGATTCTTGAGGAATATCTGGGAAAGGGAATCCTAGAAATTCGACAGATAAAAACATCTCATTTTGAAATTGGTCTCCTCCTTAACCATGTGGAAGATTATATAAAAAGATGGAATCCTAAGTGGGTCTGCCTCCTCGATGCAGACGAATTTCTCGAGCCACCTTATCAGGGGATTTCCTTGAAAGACGCAGTTGCATATGAAGATTCATTGGGTTATAACCTGATTCAGTTCGATCATTTTGAGTTCTGGCCAACAGAAAAAGACCCAGATCCCAGAACTGAAGATATCACTAACCAAATCCAATTTTACTCCTGGAATGACGATTATCAGTTCAAATGCTTTAAGAATGTGCCAGGGACCAATTTGGCAGAGACAGGTTCGCACCTGCCAATATTTCCTTATAATACCCGGGTCTCACTCTCTCCAACCAAATACATAATGAGACATTATGGTATACGGTCACGTGAACATGGTATAAAAAAGGCATTCGCAGAGCGATTGGATCGATACACCTCCCATGAGAAAAAAAAATGGGGTCTTAAAAAGTATGAGAAATTTTCACATGATGGAGCATCATTTATCATTGAGTCATCGAAACTTACTCGCTATAATAATGACGGGGTGTGGAATCGTGAGCGTAAATTCGATGGTTTACGTGGTTATCCGTTTCCATCTCTTGGAACATCTACTGAAGTAGAGAAAGCAATGGCTTCATTTCGTTCCCAAATCGAAGAAATAAGATGAAGAAACGGAATGAGGGAACATGAGTACAGAGTATCCCTGATTAATTCATGGATATTTTCTGAATCATACCCCTTATCCATGACATAGAGGACAAATTTTCTGGTTCTGTGACATTGCATGAGAAGCTTTTCCGCGTGAGGGACATCATGGACCGGATGCTGGGAGATTTTCAATCCAATAACAATTTGTTGCCTTGTATCGACAGAAATAGAGGTTTTCAAGAATCGTTTTCTCGTCTTTCCGGTTCTCCATGAATGATAGTAATTGCATAGGAATTGGCGAATCCTGATGAATCAAGTACGGTAAAGGGAATCCGTTCATCCCAATCATAAAACATTTTCACAAGTTGGTTTAGCAATCGGTCGAAGACGGATGACTTGATTCGATGACAGAATTTTTGTTACGTCGTAAAATGGGGGACTTCCTGAAGCTGAATCTTCTCCCTGACAGAATCCATATTTTCAGAAATCTCGATGATATCCCAGTAATCTGCAGCCAGATACTCTTTCAGAAGTAGAAGAACGAGTAATTGGTGTTGGGTATATGGCTTTTTGGAGTATTTCGATGAATAGAGTGGAATTCTGGAGTCCTTGATTAATCC
>LKUH01000288.1 GCA_001412425.1 Candidatus Cloacimonas sp. SDB | reverse complement strand
GCTACAAAACAGAAAAAATGATCTTTGAGGGTACAATGAAATGTAAAGGAATCATAAAAGATAAAAAGAATACCAGCAATAAAAAACCTAAGATCTGTAATGCGGTTATAGATGATCATGCTATATTCTGTCCTTATTGCGGGACACCAACGCAGGCCTTAAAAAATGAACTTTCCGCTCAAAAAGTATTTCAGGATGGAATAAAAGATTTCCGTAGTACAAGTTTGAAATTTACTGTGACCGGCATTTTTCTGATGATAATTACCCTGATTACTTTGTATCTGGTATTTTTTGTTACCGCAAAATTGTATTATGTCAACAATCTGGTAATTCTGTTTCTAGTTCCTTTTCTGTTAATCCCCTTTGGATTTAACTGGAAATCAGATAACACGAGATTATCTTTCCGAAATTATTTATCGGGCTTAAAATATTATCCACACTTGTGGTTATTCATTTTAATGAATCTCGTCTATTATTTTCTGCTAAAAGTAATATGCACAGGTTTCCTGCTGTCGGTGGCCACAGATCCGATTCTGCATTTAGTCAGATTAATTCTGGCTATTTACTGGCTGGCAGTTGTATTTGCTGTTCCTTATCTTATTCTTCAGAAAAAAATTCCCTTATACAAAGCTCTGAAAATAAGTTACCAGGCCGGTTCAGAAACAAGATGGCAGCATTTTTTTCTGCTGATATTTATTGCAATACTGAATTTGATTGCGATTATTCCTTTAGGATTAGGTTTGATCTTCACACTTCCGGTTTCATATAAAATTATTGATCAATACTACAGGAATATGGATGAATTCCAACTTTTCACTTCAGGAAGGAAGAAAAATGTTTAGGAAAAAAGAAAAAAAAATCAAACGGAAAAAAAACGTAATTCAAGAATACACCGAAGCAATTTTATTCGCTTTTGTCGTAGCTTTTTTAATTAAAAACTACATATTTCAGAATTTTAAGATACCTTCTTCCTCCATGGAAAGGACCATGTTGATCGGGGATTACCTGTATGGGGACAGATTAAAATATTATTTTACTGAGCCGGATAGGGAAGATCTGGTGATCTTTCAATATCCTGCCGATCCCGAAGAACCCGGGGAGCCTTCTTTCAACGATCCTGATCCCAAGCTTAAAAGAGATAATTATGTTTTATTGATTAAACCTATTTACTGGGATAAGGCTAATTGGAAGTTCAAATGGCATGCCAAGAAAAATGTAGTAAAACGCGTGATAGGATTACCGGGTGATACTCTTGAGGTTATCGATAAGAAAGTATATATCAATGGGGAACTATTTGAAAGAGGATATGAGCAATATGTTGATACCCGAATAATTCCCCGCGATTCTGGTAATTTAAAATGGCAGGGTAAATTCATGGGTAGCAGAGATAATATGGGACCTGTGATAATACCGGAAAACAAATACTTTGTTCTGGGAGATAATAGAGATGTAAGCGCAGACAGCCGTTACTGGGGTTTTCTGGATAGAAGCGATATCACCGGCACTCCCTTGTTTATTTTCTTCTCTTATGGCAAACCTCCCTTAACAAATTTAAGAGATTATATTTACGAACAGAAAGGGATTTTGAAACAAAATTCTGAGATCAGATGGAACAGAATCTTTAAATTTTATTAAGCCGGGAGTGAGTCTGATTTCCTGATTGGTGTTAGAAATGATTTATTTTTTCCTATCCGTAACAAGTTGTTTTTCTTATTATTTTAAATAATTGGAAACTAGTATAATTGAAACATCATCTATTGAATTATTATGTCTAGCCAGCTTGATAAGATTATCTGAGCAATTCTGCAATGAAACAGTCTCTTTAAGAACTGCTGCAATCTCCTGATCGGAGGTTACATCCGTAAGCCCGTCTGAAGTAATTGTAAACAGAAATTTCTCCGGAAGTTCCAGAGTTTCAGGGCTGAGGATCAAAGGCGCATCTAATCCAACTGCTCTGGTGAGCAGATTTTTTAGAGGATGGGTAAGCATTTGCTCCTTGCTGATAATTCCCTGCTCAAAATATTCCCAGATCACTGAATCATCGCTGGTTATCTGACTAAGATTTTCTTGATCAAACAGGTAGATCCTGCTGTCACCTACATTCAGGGTCTGAGCTTTGTCATTGAATAAAAGTAAACTGCTGAGAGTGGTGCCCATTTTGTAATATTCGGGATATTTCTTTCCCAGGTAAATTATTTTTTTATTAATTTTTTCTATAAGTTCAGAGATGAGAGATACAGGATTTTTTCCACTGTTTTTATAATAATTTCGCAGCAGGTAATTTGCGCAGAGATTGCTGGCTGTTTCTCCGGCAGCATAACCACCCATACCATCACAGAGAACGAAAAGATAACCTTTTTTATTTAGTAGATCGGAATTAAGTGATTTGATTTCCTGCGGAGTTAGAACAAAATCTTCATTCTGGGGTGATTTTGAACCTTTTTCTGAAGCAGAATGGGAATAAAACATATCATCAGGTCATATTGTTCAAGGCTTGGGCAATATTAAGGGCATTATCACCAATATGTTCGAAATTTTTGAGAAGATCTATATAAAGCAGTTCAGATTTAACATTTCCGTTGGACTGCAGCCTTCTTTGAGCAGCTCTCTTCAAATTATCACGGGAATGGTTTATTTTTCGTTCTAGACGAAATGCAATGTTAAGATCCTGATCCAGTAAGGGTTTGTTTAATCTGGCTTTATAAAACTTGATGAACTCCAGAACCAGATTGGAAAAATCAGTGACTTCTTCCCGAGCTTTTTCGTGGAGAGTAATTTTTTTGTCATATTTTCTCTGGGTAAGAATGATGAGCTTGAAGCAGCTGTCGGCAATATTCTCAAGTTCATTCACAATTCTCATCAAGGCATTGACATTTTTCACATTGGCTTCACTGAGTTCCTCGTTTGAGCATTTTACCAGATATTTGGAGATTTCTTCCTGCATCTGATCGGTTAATTCTTCCATTTGTTTGATCTTTTCAACAGAATGTCCTTTTTTCTCTTTCGGATGGAAAAATACATCTAAGAAAGAATTAAACATTTCTTCAGTAATTTGAGCCATTTTTTTAATTTCATTTCTGGCATTAAGCAGGTTCATGGTAGCTGTATCCTGCAGTCCCGTAGAAATATATTTAAGCTGATATTTCACTGGTATATCTCCAGGTTTAGCTTTCACCATTTTTTCAACAATTTTAGCAATTACAGGAATAAAACCAATGAAAATTAAAGTATTTGTAATGTTAAAAATACTATGAAACAGCGAAAGGTTAAGTGGAAAATTTCCCTGCTGCAAAGGGTCCCAGGGTGCAATCTGATAGATGAATTTAATAAAATATCTAAATATAAATGCCATCCAGAAAACACCCAGGAAATTGAAGAGGAAATGAGCCCGTGCTGCTCTTTGGGCATTTACACTGGTCCCAATTGAAGCCAGAT
The DNA here is from genome assembly GCA_001412425.1 of Candidatus Cloacimonas sp. SDB. GTDB lineage: Bacteria > Cloacimonadota > Cloacimonadia > Cloacimonadales > TCS61 > SDB. The sequence goes on along the minus strand of LKUH01000288.1, from coordinate 9,250 downwards.
AGGCTGTAACTGTTGTTCCGATATTCTCACCCAGAACTACAGCTGCAGCGGTCGGAAAATCAATCCAGCCCTTGAAGGCCATTGTAACCGTTATCGCCAGAGCTGCACTGGAAGATTGAACAATTATAGTTAAAACTGAACCCACGCCAACAAAGATCAAAAAAGAGAGAAATCCCAGATTTGTATAATTCTGTAAAAATGATAATAATTCCGGATTTTGTTTGATATCCGGCACGGATTCTTTCAAAAAAGCCAGCCCCAGGAATAATAGTCCAAAACCTACCAGAATTTCACCAAAATCTCTTTTCTTCCTTCTCTTTGACAGGAAAAAAGGAAGTCCTACACCAATTATGGGTAAAGCAAAAGCTGCAATTTTGAATTTGAAGCCGACAAATGAGACAATCCAGGTGGTTACAGTAGTGCCTATATTGGCACCCATTATTACACCTATAGACTGAGAAAGTGTCAAAAGACCGGCATTAACAAAGCTGACCACCATCACTGTAGTTGCAGAGGAGGACTGTATTAAAGCTGTTATAAAAAATCCTGTAAAAACTGCAATGAATCTATTTTGAGTCATGAGATCAAGCACTTTCTGCATTCTATCGCCGGCAACTTTCTGGATGCCGTCACTCATCACGCGCATACCGAACAAAAATATACCTAAAGATCCCAGAAGTTCAAAAAGCATCATTATCATAATTTATTCCCTGTTTGAATTTCAGGAAGAACCAAAGTACAAAAAGTAAATATTAGTCAAAATGTTTTTAGATAATTATATCAATTTCTGAAGAAGGTTCTATTTTTATTAACTAAAATGCTTCTCTTATCTGAAAAAAGGGTGAAAAGCCATATGTACTGATACCGAAATCCAGTCTCAGATTTATCTTTTCAGCCGGGTTCAGGAGATATCTTGTTCCAAATCCCCCCGCAATTTTCAGGGTAGAAAATTCAGTCTTTTGCCAGTTGACATTTACATCACCTATAGCTGAAAATAATACTCCAGAGAATTTTTTATAGACCGGAAAGCGGTTAGTGATATCTAATTTGTTTAAAAATTGTGAAATCAGCCCTGAAAAGCTGGATTTTCTACCGGAATGGAAAAATGCAATTGTACGATCAGCCAGTTATTATTCTGTTTTTCCAATACTCCTGTAAGCCTGATTCCCTCAATTCTGATTGGTTTTAGATGATAATCCATATCCCAGTCGATAACTTCGGAAAACCAGGCAACTTTGCCTGAATCATGAACTTTGATAACTTCATTTTTCACCGTTAACTTAGAATTGTCCGTAATCGCAAACTGTTTCTGCATCAGATCTTTCATTCCTTCCCAGCCAATAATCCGCTCATTGACATCAGTACCGAAACTTATCATGTCCGGATCATGAGCCATAATGCTTGATAACAATTCCATGTCCTCAGTTTCTAATACTTGTATATATTCATCTAGTACAGTTTTAACCTGTATCTTGGCAGCTTCAATATCCGCCCGGGTAGTGCAGTTGATGATTATTAAAAAAGTTGCTCCTAATATCCAAATAAGTGAATTCTTCATTATTGCCTCCTGAAAACAGAAAAAAATGGTTATTTTTGGAGTCAATAAAATTGTCTTGGCTATAATAAAAATATATTTTGAATTAAGAAGTAGAAAAATCGCTGGACAAGCTTATTTTTCAGGACAATACTCTTTGTTTTTTTCACAGAAAAATTCTGAATTAAGCTGATCTTCCTTAAAATTATTCTGGTTATAACTAATTAATAATTTTGTTTATCTGTTCCAGGAATTGTTGAATTTTATCTGCAATTTCGTCGCGGATTTTTATGGTTGTCTTTAACTTTTCTTCATAAGAACCTTCCAGGGCTGAAGGATCTCTAAAACTCCAATGCAGCCTCTGAACTCTGCCGGGGAAAATGGGACATCTTTCACTTTGAGATTCATCACAGACTGTTATTACATAGTTATAACTTTTCCCTTTTTTAAAAAGATCAAAAACACTCTGAGTGGTTTTACTGGAGATGTCGATTCCCATTTGGGACATAGCTTCAACAGCCAGAGGGTTCAATTCCCCTGGTTCTAAACCAGCGCTTTCCACCTGGAACAGTTCTCCACCCAGATGATTTAACAGAGCTTCTGCCATTTGACTTCTGGCTGAGTTATGAACGCAGATGAATAATACTTTTATCTTATTCATTACTTACCCTTTTGTAATTCAGCATCCTGAATATTATGTTTAATTATTGTGCCTTCTGCCATAAAAATTGTTTCTTCCGCAATGTTTGTTGATAGATCTGCGATCCTTTCCAGATTGGATGAGATCTTGTTAATATGGATACAACGTTTGATTGTGGAGGAATCTTCCAGCATATAAGTTAGAAGTAAGCGATAGGTCTGTTCTTTCAATTCATCAACTGTGTCATCGTTGCTGCAGACATCTTTCGCCAGCTGAATATCCTCATTAACAAAAGCATTAATTGTACCCTCCACCATTTTACAGGTTTCCTCAGCCATCTTAGGAACGTGGATCAATTGTTTCACAAAAGGTTTGCTGATGAGATATCTGGCACTTTTGGTTATACCAATTGCCAGGTCACCCATTCGTTCCAGATCGTTATTCATTTTCAGGATCATCAGTATGGTTCTGAGATTTTTTGCTTCCGGCTGATGTAGCGCAATTAATGCTATACATCTTTCATCAATTTCAATTTCCTTTAAATTAACCAGATCTTCAAGTTCAAAAGTTTTATCCAGTTTTTCTTCGTTTTTTTCCAGCAGTCCATTTACACTTAGTTCAATCATTTCTTTAACTAGATTTGCTTCTTCTATAATAGATTTTTTTAATTCAATTATCTTCTGATTCAGCATCATTTCTCCTATTTGATTATAAATTCGTTATTATATTTAATTTTTTTCAGAAATTTTTCAGTATGAATTTTCATGATCTCAGGCAAAAGACCATAATGGCTTTTCGAGCTTATTTCCTGACCCTCATGCGTCATCCACCAAATGAGATTTACCAGGTTATATGCTTTTGCCTTATTGCTTAAAAAGTCGAGGTCTTCGTATATTAACAGCCAGGAAAATCCGCTGAGAGGATAACCTTCTGCAATTTCCGTGTTTGTTAAAATAATTCTTGAATCCTCAGGAATATCTACCTGGGCTGAAGCGATCACATTTTCTATTTCAGGAAAAATGTAATTTCCGGATCTGTTCAAAACCTTGGCAACTTTCAGGTTTTTGCTCAGTGCATAATTGTATTCCAGGTATCCCAAAGCACCTTCGGTTTCAGAAATCTTATCTGCCAGACCCTGATTCCCTTTTACTGCTATTCCCTCAGTCCATTCTACTTTTTGACCGCTTCCAATCCTGTCTCGCCATTCGGGGTCAGATTGAGTCAGATATTCTGTAAAAATAAAAGTTGTGCCGCTGGCATCCGATCTGTGTAAGGGAACAATATCCCAGTCGGGAAGATCTACACCGGGGTTCAGGGCTGCCAGTAACGGATCATTCCAAGCGGTTATCTCCTGACGATAAATTTGGCTGATAACCTGCGGAGAAAGATTGAGAGTATCTGAAACAGGCAAATTATAACTTAAGGCAACAGCTCCCAGGCAAATAGGGATATGCAAAATATTGATTTCAGATTTTCTGATCGTATCGTCTGAAAGATAAATATCGGAAGCTCCGAAATCAACTTGTTTTTTGAGAAATTTTTTAATTCCAGCACCCGAGCCTATAGGTTGATAATTAATTTCTATTCCGGTAAGTTCAAAATATTCTTGAAACATTTCGGCATACAGAGGATAGGGGAAAGTAGCTCCAGCCCCTTCCAGAACTGTACTTTTGCTACTGCTGGTACAGGATAGAACTAAAATTATTACGGCAAATAATGCAATTATCTGATATTTCATATAATACCCCCTGAAAGTGTTGTTAAAACTACATAAAAAAATTCCATGAAAAATTTACAATGGAAATTCTTTCTGTCAACATCAGCATAATTTATAATTCTATCCGAATACTCCGCTTAAGTAGGCTTCGGTCCTTTTATCTTTTGGAATAGTGAACATTCTCTGAGTTTCATCAAATTCTACCATTTCGCCCAGATACATGAAAGCGGTGTAATCAGAAATGCGTCCCGCCTGAGCAATATTGTGAGTTACAATGAGGATGGTAACCTGTTTTTTCAGTTCCAGGCATAATTCTTCGATTTTAGCTGTGGATTGTGGATCAAGAGCAGATGTGGGCTCATCCAGTAGAATTATGTCAGGGTCATTGGCCAGAGCCCGGGCTATACATAAACGCTGCTGCTGGCCTCCGGACAGAGAAAAAGCAGAGCTGTTCAAACGGTCTTTTACTTCATCCCAGAGCCAGGCATTACGGAGACTTTTTTCAACTATTTCATCAATTTTATTTTTCTTTTCTCCTCTTACACTAAGTCCAAAAGCAACATTTTTAAACACCGATTTTGGGAAGGGGTTAGGTTTTTGAAAAACCATACCGACTTTGGTTCTTACCTCGGTTATATCGGTTTTAGGAGCATAGATATTATTACCGTTCAACAGCACTTTACCCTTGATCTTTGTTTCCGGAATTAGATCATTCATGCGATTGAAACACCTGAGAAGGGTCGATTTTCCACAACCCGAAGGTCCTATCATAGCTGTAACTTTTTTATCGTAAACCGGAAAGTTCACATCTTTCAAAACGTGATTCTCACCAAACCACAGATTTAGATCTTCCGTACTTATATGTGCCTTGTTTACCATTTTCTTTTTTTCCTTATATTATATCTGATTACTATTGCTAAAGCACTTATTATCAGCACCATTGCCATTAAAACAACTGCAGTTCCATATGCTATGGGTACTTGTTTTTCTGCATGACTTCCCTCTGTGAGCAGGGCATATATATGATAGGGCAGAGCCATTACTTCATCCATTACCGAGGAGGGAAGCATCCTGGTATAAAAAGTTGCAGCAGTAAATAGTATCGGAGCTGTTTCACCGGCTACCCTTCCAATACTGATAATAGTTCCCGTCAGAATATTTGGCAGAGCTGTTGGTAAAAGAATCCTCAATATGGTCTGTCGTTCAGTTGCTCCCAAAGCCAGAGAAGCTTCTCTGAAATCGCGTGGTACTGATCTTAAAGCTTCTTCACTGGCGTTGATAATAACAGGTAAAGCTAATACTCCCAGAGTTAACGAGCCTGATAAAATAGAAACATCAAAGTGGAATATTCTTACGAAAACTGTGAGCCCGAACAGCCCATAAATAATCGAAGGTACTCCAGCAAGTGTGTTTATGGCAACACGAACGATTCTTACCAGCCAGGCAGGTTTGGCATAACTGGTTAAAAAAATTGCTGTGAATATACCCAGCGGTAAAGCTAAAAGCATCGAAATTACTGTCAGCCAGAAAGTACCTACAATGGCGGGATAAATTCCGCCCTCGGTCATATATTTTCGGGGCGCCTGAGTTAGAAATTCCCAGCTGACAACTTTCCCGCCCCGCGAAAAAATTACATAGAGAAACACCAGTAGAAAAATACCTGTTATCAAGATAAAAAATCTCAATAAGTTCACTCCGGTAAATTCAAATATTTTTCTTCTGTTCATTACATTTTTCTCCTTCTAACGATGAATTCAGTTATAAGAATAGAAACAAAGGTAATGACGAATAGGATAATGGCAATTCCGTACAGAGCATGGAAATGAGGGCTGCCGATGACCGTTTCGCCCATTTCAGCAGCAATTGTGGCCGGCATGGGGCGCACTGGCTGAAAAATTCCGGAAGGTATCTGAGCTGCACCACCTGCTACCATAAGTACGACCATCGTTTCTCCTACTGCTCTACCAAAACCCAGGATCACACTGCCCATAATTCCTGATCTGGCAGCCGGTACAACCACTCTGACAATAGTTTCCCATTTATTGGCACCCAGTGCCAGAGAAGCTTCTCTGAGGTTTTTAGGAACAGTAGAAAGAGCATCTTCAGACATACTGGAAATGATCGGAATAACCATAACTCCCAGTATTATGGAAGCGGAAAATACGTTGAGTCCGGTTGGTATTTTAAAGATTTTAATCAGCATAGGTGATAAAAAAGCCAGCCCGAATAACCCGTAAATAACCGAAGGGATACTGGCTAGTAGTTCAATGATTGGTTTCAGGATCTCTTTAGTTCGAAAGCCAGCTATTTCAGAAATATATATCGCTGATCCCAGTCCAAAAGGAATAGCAATAATCAGAGCACCCAGTGTTACCATAAATGAACCGGAGATCAAAGCCAGAATCCCATAATCCGGCGTTGAATGGGTGGGATGCCAGGCGGAACCGGTAAGGAAATTCTTAACACTGACATACTGAAATATCGGAATGCCTTCGTAAAATATACTTAGAATTATTCCAAACAAGAAAAAAATAGTAAATAACGAAGATATGTAGGTTATACTTTTAAAGGATATCTCTTTGAATTTTTTCATATCATAATTCCCGGTATTTTAATCTGACATAACCCTGTTCCGCTACAATATTCTGACCTGCTGCAGACAGCAGGAAATTTATAAAATCCTCCGTGTCTGAGTCGGCTGATTTTAGCGTGTACATAAACAGTGGTCGAGTCAGCGGGTAAGATTGATTCTGTACGCTTATTGCCGCAGGATATATACCATCAAGCTTCAGGGTTTTTATTTCTGTTGAATTGGTGAAACCCAGGCCAACATAACCGATCGCTTCGGGAGTGTTGCCCTCAGTTGTTGCAACAGCATTGTTGGAAGCCAGCATCATGGCATGATTAATAATTTTTCCTGAATTGAGGACCTTGTGATTAAAAATTTCATAAGAACCGGAAGATATGTCCCGGGAAATTACCACAATATCAGCATCACTCCCTCCCAGTTGCTGCCAGTTAGTAAGGCTTCCCGTATAAATTGCTTCCAGCTGTTCTGTGGTGATGGAATCAATCGGGTTAGTGCTGTTGACGATTAAGCATAAAGCATCCAGAGTAATGGCAGTTTCGGTTAGGTTTTCATTATTTTTCAGCATTTCTTCTTCATTCACATTTATCTTTCTGGAAGCGTTTCCTATATCTATAACACGGTTAATAATGGATTTGATGCCGATGCCGGTGCCGCCTCCACGGACGGTGATATTTACATCTGGGTGTTCATTCATGTATGTCTCTGCTGCTGCCTGAACAATAGGCAGAACAGTTGTGGAACCTGCTATATTTACGCTTTTTTCCCCTGAAGTACAGGATGTTAGAAGCGCAACGCTCAATATTACTGCTAGTAGAGATCTTACATAATTTTTCATAATACCATATTCCTTGAAAAAATTGGGAACCTGAAATGATCAAGTTCCCAATCAGAGAGGATTACATGAGACCTGTTTTATTTAACACTAATAAAACCCTGCTGTTCTACGATTTCTTGACCTTCAGGAGAGAGTATGAAGTCAATATAATCTTTTACTAGACCTTTGGGTGTTCCATTAGTGTACATGTGTAATGTTCTTGCTATCGGATATTCTTTTGACTGGATTGTTTCCTTTGTCGGCATTATGCCGTCCATGGGAATTGCTTTGATCTTATCAGTCATATAGCCCAGTCCAATATAACCGACAGCGCCGGGTGTATTTCCTACAGTAGCAGCTACAGCATTATTAGAAGCTAGCATCAATGATCCGTCCGCAACTTTTGCGCCTGCAAGTACCAGAGAATTGAAAACTTCAAAGGTTCCGGAAGAAACGTCTCTGGAAATTATAACAATTGCCTGATTTGGTCCGCCTAAATCCTTCCAGTTTTTGATTTCACCTGTATAAATAGCTTTTAACTGAGGAAGAGTGAGAGCGTTTATAGAATTTGAGTTATTGACTACGACTGCAATACCATCGTTAGCGACAATGTTTTCATAAGGATTTATGCCGTTCTCCCGAGCTTGAGCTATTTCTTTGGTCTTAATATGCCGGGAAGCATCACCGATATCTGCAGTACCGGCAATAATGGAAGCGATCCCCACACTGGATCCGCCACCGCGGACAGAAATATTGACAGTAGGGTTCATATCCATGAAAGTTTCAGCTGTTGCCTGAGCTATCGGCAGAACAGTAGTGGAACCTGCTATAGTTATTTTGCTGCCTTTAGCCATTACGGGAAGTGCGAATAAACTGACGAGTATGAGAAGTGTAATAATCTTTTTCATCCTAATCTCCTTATCATCTGATTATTTAATTGTTTCTGAAAAGATCCAGCGCAATTGCACCAGAATCTGAGAAATATCATCTTTATCTTCGTCTTCAAAAGATGTGATTTCATAGTTGGTCTGGACGAAAAGTTTGGGTGCATTCTTGGCATCTTTCATGATGTGATAGTTGAATCCTGCAATAATTGTATTCTCCGCATCATCATCCTGATCTGTATCGCGATCATACATATCAAAACGACCTACGATATCAAATTTATTGTTAACTTTGAATTCGGGCATGATAGAAATAACGCTGGAATTGATGTCATCAACTCCGTCCAAATTAGGCATCGATTTTGTTTTCATCAGGTATTGAGAATAAATTTTTACCGGTCCGTAAGCAAGTTTAAGAATACCAGCCATCAGATCATACTCTTCACGATCTGGATTATCGATCATTTCACCTGCTTCATCTTCAATTTCAGAATCCTTCACTGTTTTCTTCATATAAGAACCACCCAGAGTAACACCGACAATGGGAGTGAATCTTAAGTTGGCGGCAAAATTAAGGTCCTTGTTCAAACCGCTTCCGGTTTTTTTGTAACCTTCACCATTGTAAACTGCCAGATTATATGTACCAAGTCCTTGCGGAAAATAACCGCTTAAACCGAAACCATAATCAGTTGAACTTACAAATTTGTATTTGTCGGAAGGATCTTTTTCTATTACAGTGTATTCATATTCATAAATGCCGGCAAAGTAAGTTTTCATAAGTCCGACAGTTAGTTTGGAATCTTTGATGGGAATGAGATTGCTGAAATCAAGATAAGCATACTTCATTTTAATTCCAGCTCCATCGCCACCGTCATAACTGAAAAAATCTAAATTGAAACGTCCCGAAATGTTATCTCCAAATTTAGGTTCCAACCTGAAATAACCTCTTTCAACTGCTAATTCATTTTCCAGAACTTCACCATCAACCATTTTGTAAGTCCAGCGATTCCAGATTTCCATTTTCATCTTGGTTTCTGCTGCTAAAAAAGAAACTGCAAAAACTATTAAAAG
>LKUH01000287.1 GCA_001412425.1 Candidatus Cloacimonas sp. SDB | reverse complement strand
GGGAACTGCACGCGAGTTTGAGCCTGCGAAAACTTGGTGCAGAGTTAAGTGCCGTTTTTTATTTTAAAAACAACATTTTGCACTGAGTAGTTACTCTATCTGTAACAAGTGCACAAATATAGAGACCAGAGCCTAAAGATTTACCTTGATAATCTGTACCATCCCACTTAATCTTATGTATTCCCTTATCGTATGTGCCTTTAGATATATTTTTAACCAATTGTCCTTTAATGTTATAAATGAAAACTTCAACCTTACTTCCTTCAGGCAATGAAAAAGATATTGTTGTAGTAGGATTAAAAGGATTAGGGTAATTAGATAACTGGATTCCTGTTATTTCTGGGGGGATATCATTATTGTATGCATTAACGGACTCAAACATAGGTATTTGAATTTGGGTAAATTCACCATCAATTACTTCAACCTGATATTCAACAACATCATCATAATAAATACGTTCACAATATACATCATAAAGTCCGGCTGGAAGTTTATAATCGAAGTTACCAATACTATCTGAGAAAGTAAACTCTCCAGATACATTATTAATCTTCAGGAGGACATATTTTACAGGATCTCCAGTTGTTGGATTGTAAGTAAAACCTTCAATACCTCCCAACTGAGGTGATCCAAATTCATAAGGTCCAATATCAATTACAGCAGATCCATCATTATCACCATCCCAGATTCGATGATTGTAATCCATATCAAAGGGATAATAATAGTCTAATGTATCAAAACCAGCATCAATAGCTATACTGTTTTCTAATAAATGAAAATCTCCATTTTCGATATCTTCAAATATCTGCTGAACTTGTACAGAATCTACCCAGATATTTCCTCCACCATCAATACATTCTTCTGGAAGCTCAAAATCCAAAATACAGTTTCGAAAGATTGGATTCCCATAAATTATATATGGGCTTGGTATTATTTCATTATTTCTTATTACTACTTCATTTTCAATAATATAATTTTCAGTTAAAAATGAAAATGCAAAATTATTATTGATAATTAAATTGCTTGAAAATAGTGTTGAACCACCAGATAAACTCTTATTACAGTTATTAATAATATTATTTGCTATAACATTGATGTTACCTGAGATTGCTGTTCCTAAAGAATTAGTAATTGTGTTATTTAGGATGATACTGGAATATGAATGATTCAAAAGTATTCTACAACCCTCTAATATATTATCCGAGATCACAACATAACTATTATCTATATCAACAGCTTCTTCACCACCAATGAAACGATTGTTTCTGATGTAAATACTATCCATTTCAATTTCGATATTCTTGATTCCTCTATCACAGTTTAAGAAATCATTATTATAAAAATAAGATGTATTACCACTCGATACAATGTATATTGCAGTTGAAGAATTATTTTGTATTATATTATTAATAAAATAAGATTCAGTGTACATTATGCTATAATCATTTTGAAAAACATTTCCTGCAATTAACAATTTAGGATATCCAAATAGCGTACTATTGATACTTAAGTGTTGCTTATTTAGACTTGATGCAAACTCTGACATATTATCATTTGCAGAGAAAAAACTATTAATAATAGAGACATTTTCATACCAGTCAACATTCAATCCTTTTAAACCATGAATATTATTGATAAATGCACATTCATCAATTTCAATATCCTTATTCATAAAAAATATAGCCCCCCAAGCTATTAATCCAACATATATTCCTGTACCACAGGAATACTCAATCCTGCAGTTTTTAAATATACATTTTTCAGCATTTTCAGTAATATAAATTGTACCCCATAAGTATTCATTGTTATTCTGTGAATGAGTAATTAAAATGCTATCTTGCTCTGATCCTTCGGCAATAATTCGACCATCAACCCAGATCATTTTTGCTTCAGTATTTCCATTTTGGAACCAAAAATTTTGATCAAAATCATCCCAGCTTGTAAAAGGAGCGCTCTGTACAAAAACTTCAGTACCCGGTAATATCGTTAATGTTACACCAGCATCGACATAAATATTATCAACTACATTGTAAGGATTGTTCTCAGGCATCCAAATTGTATCTTCTGTAAGATGACCGCCAACTTCAATTGCGGAAATTATTGAAAAAATGAATATTGTGAAAATTAAACCAAGAAATAAACTTTTAATAAAATTCATTTAAATTCTCCAATAACTTATCCAAAATCCCTCTCTTGTTTGAAAGGGATTGGATAAGTTAAATTTGAATCTTCCTATTTACAATAGTGCCAAATGTCACCATACTTTT
>LKUH01000286.1 GCA_001412425.1 Candidatus Cloacimonas sp. SDB | reverse complement strand
AAAAAATCAAGCCTTAAAAATATCGGATTCAAGCATAAAGAAAGTTCAATAATTGTTCAAGCGTTAAAGGAGCTTGGTAAGGATAGGGTTGATTTAGAGATAATAATGAAAATAAAAAGTCAAATATCATCTGATAAATATAATAAAATTTTGAACGACACCAGGAATACAACTGCCTGGATTTATGATACCATCAAAGAGATTTGTCGGGAGAATTAATGTATAAAATTGTACTGCTTCCCCAGAAAGATAGAAATGACCTTTTTAAAGAAACAGCTAACAGGATGCATGTTAGAACTGCAATTGTCGAAAAGGATTTTTGGGTAGTATGGACTCTGGATAAATTATTCACTGATGAGGAACTTTCTAGTATCTTGATGTTTAAAGGGGGGACCAGTCTTTCCAAAGTATTTGGATTGATCGAAAGGTTTTCAGAGGATATAGATCTAATACTAAACTGGGAGCTTCTTGCTGAAGAGAATCCAAATGAGAAAAGATCAAAAACACAACAGGATAAATTTAATAAGGAGATCAATGAACTGGCAAAAGTGTATATTGAAGAAAAAATATTTCCTCAAATATCAAAATTATTGGAGCCGTACTGTAAAAGTTCAATGGCAGATGATGGCTACTCCATAAAAATTCAATATCCCTCTATCTTTCGAGATGAAGCTCTATTACCCTATGTTTTATTAGAAATTGGACCGCTTTCCAGTTGGTTTCCGTATGATACTTATCAGATAATCTCTTTTGCTGCCAAAGAATTTCCAGAACAATTTTCCAGGAAATACTGTAATGTAAAAGCTATAATTGCAGAGCGTACTTTCTGGGAAAAAGCTACCATATTACATCAGCAGGCAAATAGACCAGATACTACTCAGATACCTTTGCGTTATTCCAGGCATTATTATGACCTGGCAAAAATGGCTTTATCATCAGTTAAAAATAAAGTTTTAGAGAAAATTGATCTATTATTCGAAGTAGCAGATTTTAAGAAGAAGTTTTATATCTGCAATTGGGCAAAATATGAAGATGTAAAAACAGGCAATATGAAATTAGTTCCACCCGATTATAGAATAGATGAACTGAAAAAAGACTATATTTCTATGAAAACCATGATTTTTGGTAAGAAATTGGAATTAGAAGAAATTTTGAAAATATTAAAAGAGTTAGAAACTGAAGCTAATGCTAAAGTAATTTCCTCCTTATGAAAAAAATAACAGAATCAGCTATCGAAGAATTAGCGATTCAATTACTTCAAGGTCAGAAGTATGATTACATTTTCGGTCCTGATATTGCACCAGACGGTTTAATAGCCGAGCGTTCTGCTTATTCAGACGTTATCCTGCGAGACCGGCTGGCACATGCAGTGAAAATTTTGAATCCAGCCATCCCTGCGGATTCACGTCTACAGGCTATGCGGGAATTGGAGAATATCCATTCCCCGGATCTTCTTTATAACAATGAGAAATTTCACAATTTCCTAGTAAATGGAGTTGATGTTGTTTTTCAGAAAGATGGTGATTTACGAGGGGATAAAGTCTGGTTAATTGATTTTAATGAGCCGGAAAAGAACGAATTTCTGATCGTAAATCAATTCACCGTTATCGAAAATAATAACAACAAAAGACCTGACCTGGTATTATTTATCAATGGTTTGCCACTTGTAATAATAGAATTGAAGAATCCGACAGATGAAAGAGCTACTATCAGAAGTGCTTTTAATCAAATTGAAACCTATAAAGCTATGATTCCCGTGCTTTTCACATATAATGCCTTAAATATTATCTCAGATGGTCTGGAAGCAAGGGTAGGTTCTTTATCAGCAGGATTTCAACGTTTTACCACCTGGAAAAGCAAAGATGGCAGCCGGGAAGAATCAGGGAATATCAGTCAGCTGGAAGTTTTGGTTGAAGGCTTATTGAATAAAAGAACTCTTTTGGATATAATCAAACATTTTACTGTTTTTGAAAAATCGAGGGAAGAGGATGCAGAAACGGGGCAGATCTCAGTTTCCAACCTGAAGAAAGTAGCTGCTTATCACCAGTATTATGCGGTGAATAAAGCAGTTACATCTACAATTAAAGCTGCAAATCCGGGTGGTTCTCGTAAAGGTGGAGTTATCTGGCATACGCAGGGGAGTGGCAAATCTCTTTCCATGGTTTTCTATACTGGAAAACTTGTTTTAGCACTTGATAATCCTACCATAGTAGTAATTACAGACCGGAATGATCTGGATGATCAGCTTTTCGACACATTTGCCAATTGCAAACAATTACTGCGACAGGTTCCAGTCCAGGCAGAAAGTAGGCTTAATTTAAGGGAGAAGCTTCAGGTTGCTTCTGGAGGCATTGTATTTACGACCATTCATAAATTTTCACCAGAAGAGGGAGAATCGTTTTATCCACTTTTATCCGACAGGAGAAATATTATTGTAATAGCTGATGAAGCACACCGCAGCCAATATGGCTTCCAGGCTCGGGAAGTGGATATAAAAGATGAAGCTGGAAAGATAATTGGCAAACAGACACAATACGGCTTCGCAAAATATGTACGGGATGCCTTACCCAATGCCACTTTTATCGGTTTTTCCGGAACGCCTATTGAATTTACGGATCGGAATACCCCTGCCGTATTTGGCAATTACATTGATATTTATGACATTCATCAAGCAGAGCAGGATGATTTTACGGTAAAAATCTATTATGAAAGCAGATTAGCAGTGGTTGAGCTTCCTGAGCAAGGTAAAAAACTGATTAAAGATCTGGATGAAGAACTGGATAAGGAAGATTTAACAATTACTCAACAGGCAAAAGCTAAATGGACAAAGTTGGAGGCGATTATCGGTTCCAACGCCAGAATAAAAACAATCGTTACAGATATGCTGGGTCATTATGAACAAAGGCAGAAAGTATTTGCTGGAAAAGCCATGTTTGTTGCCATTAGCAGACGGGTTGCTGATAAAGTGTTTGCAGAGATCATTGCGCGTAATCCTTCCTGGTATGATCCGGTTTTGAAAAAGGGTAAGATAAAAGTTGTTATGACTGCGGCTTCCTCAGAAGGTCCGAAACTGGCAAGACATCACATGACAAAGCAGCAGAGAAGACAGATTGCTGCTAGATTCAAAGATCCGGAAGATGAATTGAAGATGGTTATAGTGTGTGATATGTGGCTAACCGGATTTGATGTACCTTGCCTTCATACTATGTATATTGATAAACCTATGAAAGGTCACACATTAATGCAGGCTATTGCCAGGGTTAACAGAGTGTACCTTGATAAACCTGGAGGTCTGATTGTAGATTATATTGGATTTGCTGCGGAGTTAAAGAAAGCTATGCAGGTATATTCTGGCAGCGGTGGGAAAGGTTCTCCTGTGAATATGCAACAGCAGGCAGTAGAGCTAATGCTGGAAAAGCTGGAAGTTGCCCAGCAGTTTTACCAGGGATTTGATTATAGGAATTATTTTACAGCTCATACTGCTGAAAAACTATCAATTATTCTGCAGGCAGAAGAACACATCCTTTCTCTGGACAATGGGAAAACCCGTTATTTAAATGTTATAGCAGCTTTGTCCAAAGTGTTTGCCTTGGCAATACCCCATCCGGAAGCATTGAGGATCAAGGAAGAAGTATCATTTTTCCAGGCTGTAAAGGCTCGTCTTGTAAAATTTGAACCAGAGGTTAATGGCAGAAGCAGTGACGAGATCGATACAGCTATAAGAGAAGTGATCGATACCGCTATCGTTTCAGATCGAGTTGTTGATATTTTTCAAGCAGCGGGTCTGGAAAAACCGGAGATCTCAATTCTGTCAGATGAGTTTTTAGCAGAAGTACAGGGAATGAAAAGAAAGAACTTAGCCTTTGAATTGCTCAAAAAGCTCCTGGGAGAAGAAATTCAGGCAAGACAAAGGAAGAACGTTATCCAGAGCAAAAAACTTATGGAGATGCTCGATGAGGCGATTAGAAGGTATAAGAATAAACTCATTACTGCAGCAGAAGTAATTGAAGAATTAATTAAACTGGCTCAACAGATCAAACAGGAAGATCAAAGAGTTGAAGAAATGGGTCTTTCGATGGAGGAATTAGCTTTCTATGATGCCCTTGCCAATAATGAAAGTGCCAGAAATGTGATGGGGGATGAGAAGTTGAGAGATCTTGCTGCTATTCTGGTGGAACGCATCCGTAAAAATGCTTCGATAGATTGGAATCTTAAAGAAAGTGTCCGTGCCAGATTGAAGGTTATGATCAAACGGTTGCTTCGTAAATATGGTTATCCGCCGGATAAACAGGCAATAGCTACCGAAACTGTTTTGCAGCAGGCTAAGCTGTTTACGGAGGAGTGGTTGAACTCTGACAATTAAGGACAAAGATATGGAATTAATTCAAACAATTGCAGCAACAGCTACCGCAATCGGTATTTTTATTGCAGTTATTCAATTAATCTATTCGTATGGGCATTCAATAACGCGATTTGAAGATGAAGTGAGTAAAGAGTATCGGGAAATAATCAAGCCTATCCCGACAGAAGCTATTTTAGGAGAAGAATTATCGGACGATGAGTTTAAGAAACATCTGGAAAGTATTTTTTCATACATAGACCTCTCAAATGAAGAGATCTTTCTCAGGCAAAGGGGGCGAGTCTCACGTAAAACCTGGGATTATTGGAGAAGTGGTATTCTTTCAAATATGAAGAAACCTGTTTTTAAGAAGGCTTGGGATATTATAATAGAAGCAAACAAGAAACACCCTGATAATAAAACTTTTGCGGAGTTGGAATATTTACTAGAACCTGAGAACGTACAAAAAGATCCGAGGAAGTGGGGGAAGGTCGATTTTGATCAAATCCAAGAGAGGGATTAGTTAATTTTAATTGATTTGGTGCATATTTGATGCATCTTGAATTAGTTACGTCTGTAACTACTTGATATCCAATGAAATAAATAGATGCGGATAACTGATTCGTAATCAGTAGGTCGGGGGTTCAAGTCCCCCTTCCAGCCCCAGTGATTTGATT
>LKUH01000285.1 GCA_001412425.1 Candidatus Cloacimonas sp. SDB | reverse complement strand
AATTATTCCTCCTTAGTTAATTTTGCAGCTGAACACTACAATTTTAACTGGGGAGGATTTTTGTGCAAAGCTAAAGCTATTTGGAACCACCCGCAGAGCAGGTGGTTTTCGTTACACAAAAAATCCTGCCGAAACATTTTTCGGCAGGAACCTGTAATAATCTACTTGGTTAATTCAGTTTTTCCTTCATGTTCTGCCAGCGGTATTGTTTGTCCATCAGAACAATTTTATGAGATATTTTTATCCTCCTGATATTTTCTTCCAGGGCAATTAATCTGTCGGAAATCTGTTCGCTGGAATAATGTTCATTAGTGGATTCGGTTTCAAAAGACTGCATTCTTTTAAGCAGATCTGGTAATCTGGAGTAATCGTATCCTGCTCTCAGACTATAGATCATAGCCAGATAATCTGCTTCTTCCTCATACTCTGCCAGTCTGCCGTTGAATATAGTTTCGTAAGCTTCCAGAGCAATATATTCCAATTCATTTTCTATCTCTTTTGTAGCAGGATCGTAACCCCTGTCCAGTTCGTCTAATTCTGCATCCATTTCAGCAAAAGCGTCATCAGCAGCAATATGGTGTTTCCTCTGTTTTAGTTCCTGCATGCCATGATGCCTTGAAACATGAGCAACTTCGTGAGCTAATACACAAACCAGCTCAGCTTCATCTGAGATCAATTCCAGAAATCCTCGAGTAATAAAAACAATGCCTCCGGGACAGGCATAAGCATTAACCAGATCAGAATCGAGAATGAAGAACTTAAAACCTACATCATAAGCATCGGATGACTCTACGATCAGGTAACCGATTAAATTTACATATTCAGTCAGCTCAGAATTCTTCAGAATACCAATCTCCGCAATTCTGGCTGCTATTCCCAACCCGATCCCCTCTTCATAAATTGAATAATGATCTTTAGCATTATTATCTGGAATGGGATAATCAGCAACTTTTTTCAGGTTAAAATCATGATAGGTTACCTGCTTGAAATATTTGAATTTATCTGCATCCAGCTTCAGTCCCACATAATTATCCAGGAAATCTTTTTCGCCCCCGAACTCTGCAGTATATTTTGCTGCAAAACCTTTGACCCCTGCAGACATTCCGTGACGGGAAACCTTGAGATCTGTTTCCTGATCTCCCATTTTGGAAAAAATATCATTAACTGCAGATTTTTCACTTATTACTTTTTCGGAAGTGAATCCAGCCTGCTCTTCGAATTCTATATTGAACCAGCCTTTTTGCTGACTTAAAATTCGAAAACTGTCTCCCCTTGCCATTTCATAAATAATCTCGAAAATAGATCCCGGACCTGTTCTTACGGAAGCTCTGTCTCTTTTGACAACTCCTGTTTCCGAAAATAAGCTTACGAAAGAAAAAATTATCACAAAGATAATGCATATTGTTTTTCTCATTTCACCTCCAGAGTAAGAATGCCATCCCAAATTTCAGGCGGATTCTTCATCAGGTAATAACATCGGTCAAGCATAACTTCTGCGGCAGGATCATTTACAGGTTCGGCACACAGATTTTCAAACTGCCGGGCAGCTTTTTTCCACTCCCCCATTCTGTACAGATTCAAAGCTTCTTCATACTCGTCAATCCAATCGGGCCTGTTGAGATTAATATGTTTATCAATCAGTTCATAAATTCTCGTTGGCTCCTTTTTACCTTTCACCCTTAAAAAATCCAGTTCCCGGCATAAAAAAACCTGCTTAACATCCTGGTAAGTTCTTTCACTTATGATAATATTCGTTTGGTAGATCTTATTCACACCTTCCAGTCGTGATGCCAGATTTACAGTATCTCCGATCGCAGTGTAATCCACTCTTTTATCACTGCCGATATTTCCAGCTACCAATCTTCCGGAATTAATTCCAGTGCGAGTTTTAACGTGTAGTTGATCCGAAGCTGTAAGAGTTTTTTTCTTCTCCATTTCTATTCTTAACTGTTTATGGGCAAAGGCAGCCTCGCAGGCAAGCAGAGCATGATCTTCTCTGGAAATAGGCACTCCGAAGAGAGCCATGATGCCATCCCCCATATATTTATCCAGTAAACCGCGATGCTGAAGAATTATCCCGGTAAGCTTGCTGAAATAATTATTCAGATCTTCCACCAGTTCCTTTGGTGTCTTAGTTTCAGAAATTGTCGTAAAGTTATATATGTCTGTATAAAGAACGGTTGCATATATCTCTTCACCCCCCAAATGAATCTGATCGGGATTTTCTTCCAGTTTCTTGATCACATCAGGATGAAGATAGCGGGTAAAAATCTTTCTGATCTCCCGCCTGGATTTCCCTTCCAGCAGATAACTTACCGTTATCATTAATAAATAGGAAATTACAAAACCAGATAAAATTAGTGTAAGATTAACCGGAGCACGCAGATATTTCCAAAGTAGATAATCAATCGTGAATATACCTACAAGAAGAAGCAGCAAGAAAATATTCCCCATTTTCGCATTTAAATGAGTTATCAGATAGAAAACCAGAAATATGATGATGAGGGTTGCTGCAAAATTCACACTTTCTGAGACAGGCAGAATAAATTCCTGATTCAAAAAATTACTAAGTGCTGTTGCCCAGATCTCCATACCAGGCATGATCCTGCTGTAGGGATTTGTCTTCAGATCCAGAAGCCCGGCAGCAGTAGCACCGATAATTATGTATTTGCCCTGGAAATTTTCTGAAGCAATCAGGGGATCAGTACCATACATAACACTGGAAGCAGAGCTGACTACAGCTTTAAAGGGATAATAGCGGAAAGGACTGGCACCATTGTCATTTCCATACCAGTTGATCAAATAATTGCCCTTTTCGTCAATTGGTATACTTATTTCATCAATCTTGACTTTTCTTTTTTGATAAATCAGCTCTTTGCCCGCCATCACAGAATTGTACCAGCCGCTGAAAGCCAGTTGAGGCAGGTTAAGATCACGAATAGAATATAAAAGAGGTACTCTGCGTATAACGCCGTCCCGATCTGGTTCTACATTTATTACTCCCAGTGATTTTACACTTCGTGAAAAAATATCCAGTGGTGCTATGTAACCATTATAATTAAAAGCTTTATTCTCTTCAGGATTTATTACGGGAAGAGAAAAACGGCTAAGATCTGTCTCTGTATCTATACTGTCCTGAGAAAGTTGTATCCCCAGGAAAATATTATTGCTCTGCGCTATCGCTTCAGCAAACATACCATCTGTTTCAGCCGCATAAGTTTCTTCTCGATCAATATCAGGTTCATAGAACTGCATATCGAAAAGAACTGCTTCGGCACCACATGCGGTAAAATAATCAACTACGTAAGCATAATAGCTGCGAGGCCAGGGCCAGGAAATTCCGTTGGCAGCAAAAAATTCCAGGCTGCTGTCGTCAATCGCCACAATAACAACATTGCTGTCTGCCTGTTCCGGAATTGAAGTAAACCGAAAACGATAATCAGTCAGTTTATACTCGATCTCTTCCAATAAACTTACCTGACTGATAAAAAACAACAGAAGTGTAAGCAAAAAAGAAAAACCTGCTAAAACAGGTAATTGCTTATAAATTCTAGAAAATTTTAGCTTAGTTTTTTTTCTGTTCATAGGCAAAACTTGAGTTTTAATTTCTGACTGTCCAGAAAAATTATAATCGGAAAACAGCAAATAAAAAATAGTTCAGGAATCGTTACCTTAAAAGATTAAGACAAGCTTCATTAGCCCATATCTTACATCTGGCAGATTATCTGATCCTACAAATTTAGAGATTACATAATTGTGCTGAATTATTTGCAGTAATTACTTTATTGACATACATTTGAAGTAATACTCTTTTGAAAAGAGATATTGGAGGTTCTATGAAATATCGGGTTGGAATCTGCCAGTTTAAACCTGAATTACTTGATGTAAGAGCAAATCTGGATAAAATGGAGCAGTTGCTGTATAATAAAAAAGCAGATCTCATTGTTTTACCTGAGCTGGCAAATTCCGGATATTTATTCAATTCGTCTGATGAGGTCTATTCAATTGCAGAAAATGCTTTCAGGGGAATAACTTCACAGCTTTTCTTAAATATGGCGAAACAGAATAATACCAGTTATGTTGTGGGGCTGGCAGAAAAAGACGAAGATAAAATTTTTAATTCTGCAATTCTGGTTAACCCTGATCAATCTATATTCGTCTACCGCAAAACTCATCTATTTCTGGAAGAAAAACTCTGGTTCACTCCCGGAAATACAGGTTTTAATATTTTTCCGGCTAAGAAGGATGTAAAATTGGGGATTATGATATGTTTTGACTGGATATTCCCTGAATCAGCCAGAACCCTGTCATTGAAAGGAGCCCAGATAATTGCCCATCCGGCTAACCTGGTTCTGCCCTGGTGCCAGCAAGCCATGATCACCCGATCTCTGGAAAACCGTGTCTTTACTTTAACCTGCAACCGGACAGGAAAAGATATAAATGTAGATAAACAAATGAGTTTTACCGGAATGAGCCAGATCCTGGATCCAGAAGGAAAGATAATGGCAAGACTGGACCAGGAAGAAGAAAAGGTTATAATTGCCGAGATCGAAACCGATAATGCCTTAGATAAAAATATCACTCCCGCCAATGACCTTTTTAAAGACCGAAGGAGTGAGTTCTATCAAAAATAAAAATGTTTCCCTGCTGATAATTTTTATAATTATTTTCATTTTACTCACATTGCTTTCAGGAAATAAAGTGGTAAAAATTGACAATGCTGCAGATCTTATGAAGTATTTTTCCAGAGCTGTGGCAAATAAGGAAATCATTCTTGCGAGTGGAATTTATGAGCTTGATCCTATATTCATAATCGATGAAACCTGCGGAAATTGTGAAAATCCGGATCAACCTGTGGTAGCAACTGCAGGTTTGATAATCTCAGGAAAAAATATTACCCTTTCCGGACCGGAAGATAAATCTGCAGTTATTGTCACCAACTCCGGTTATGGAATTTATCTGTTGAACTGTGAACAGGCAATTCTCAAAAACCTTACCATCACCGGTGGTACACGTGATTCTTCTGCACTTGCAACAGATGCTGCTATAGTTGTTAAGAACAGTACCGCAATCGTAAAAAATAATCTAATCCAAAATAACATTGGCGATTCACTTCTTATAGAAAAAAATATCGTAGGCATAATGGGTATCTGCGGTCGTGAAAATTCCAGACTGGAAATTTCCAATAACCGGATTCTGAACAATTCCTGGGATGGTATAGCGCTTTACCGTGATGCGGAAGCTGTTATCGAAGAAAATGTCATCAATGGGATTGTTAATGTCGCCAGGGAAGCAGGTGGAGGCAGAGGTGTTGGAATTGGAGTAACCTGGAATGCCAGAGCTGAAATAACACATAATCTCATCAAGAATTATTGGAAAGGAATCGGATTATTTGTGAATGCTCATGGAGTGGTCAGGGGAAATTTTATTGAAAACTGCCTGACCTGGGGCATATCGCTCTGGGATGCCGGTAAAGGAAAGCCTAGAGGTTTCATTGAAGCTAACATCATTTTCGACACGGGTGCAATGGGAATGTCTGTTACTTCTTCTACGCAGGATGATCCGGGATATTTTAAAGATAACATTGTTGTAAAAACCGGACAAAATCCTGCTTATGATGCTGCAGATTATTACGGTTTTCAGTGTGCGCTGGCATTACATTCAGTTCCGGAGAATTTTGAGATTACCGAAAATATTTTCTACAACAACCGCAGAGCCAGTGAAGATCTGCCAAATTACGATCTGTCACAACGCGATTTTTACGATGAGCTGGAAAAGAGAAAAACGGAGATCTTTGAACTGCCTTTAAAACAGGAATCTGGATTTTACAGATTATATTTTTTAAAATAAATTTTGCCTAGAACTTCCAGACGGGCAATACTTTAAAAGTTATCTGGTTTAGAAAAAATTGATTTAACCATGGAGGTCGTATGTTTTTCATAAAATGGATTAATACCAAGGTCGCAAAAATGAACTGGTTGGATTTTGCTTTAACCAAACTGAGTGTTTTTCTGTTTACGCTTTTTCTAATCACCTGCTGGAGTAATTTCCTAGTTTTTATTATGGGAATAGAGTGGTGGTGGTTTCTCATTTTATCGCTTCTGGTCGCCTTGCCGGTTCTAAGAAAGATGTTCACTTAAGGAAATTTTCTGATCTTCTCCTTGAATTGAAAATTTGGAAGCAAGTATTAATAAATAAGGATATTATATGGACATTCTGGCTCATTCACTCTGGGCAATTGCAGTTATTCCCGGCGAACAGATCGCAGGAAAAATAATCCTGGGAATCATGCCGGACCTGGCAGTATTCGGGCCTAATTTGCTTGTTATTGCTATTAAAGGGAAGAAGCTTCCCCGGTTTAAAACACGGGAAAATATGATGGATTGGTTCGAAAAAAAGGATAACCGCTGGGTAAAAACACTTTATCGCTGGACTCATTCACTGGTTATCTGGTCTCTTCTCATCATGGCTGGATTTTTCCTGTGTAAATATCATGGATACCCGCCACCCTGGTTTCTATTAGCCGCTCCACTGCATATCCTGCTGGATATTCCTACCCATACTAAAAAATCATTCCCGGTAGAATTCCTTACACCTCTCTCCTCTTTTCAACTGGACGGTATCCACTGGTCTCAAAAATGGGTTTTACTAATTAACTATTTAATTGTATCCGCTATCTTATTGTTTCGTTATATTCTATAACTTTTTATGTAAATCCTTAATAGATCTTGCGGCTAACAGGTCCTTTTTCTTTTTCTTGTCTTTAATCTTTTCTTCCAGTTCAGGAAGTAATCCAAAATTAGCGTTCATCGGTTGAAAATTTTCCACTTCTTTTACCATATGCCGCCATAACTGACCTGAGACCGTGGTCTCCGGTAAAAAATCCGGACTTAAAACCAGATCCTTTTCAATCCTTGCCGAAACCACTTCTGCAACCAGTAATCCGGATAGTATTGATTCGACATAACCCTCCACTCCGCTCAGCTGACCGGCAATGAAAATGTTTCCTTTAGCTTTTAAAGAAAGGTCTTCATTCATTATTCTGGGACTGTTCAGATAGGTATTTCGATGAATTGATCCGTAACGCTGAAATTCTGCCTTTTCCAAGCCAGGCACTTTCCTGAAGACACGCTTCTGTTCTCCATATTTCAGCATGGTCTGACAGCCCACCAGATTAAAGCTGGTACCTGCCTTATTTTCCGCCCTAAGCTGAATGACGGCATAAGGTTTGTTTCCGGTTTTGGGATCTTCCAGACCGACAGGTCGCATAACTCCAAATCTTAAAGTTTCTTTTCCTCTGCGGGATAATTCTTCAATCGGCGTGCAATTTTCATAAAAATTGAAGTCAATGTTCCGGAAATATTTTGCTTCAAATTCCTTAGCTTCATGTTTGGAAGCCAGATTAAGTGCTTCCACAAAATCATAGTATTGCTCTTTATTAAATGGACAATTAAGATAATCCGCTTCACCTTTGTCGTAACGCGTTTTTCGGTAAATTATCTTCTGATCAAAAGACTCTGCGTCAACTATCGGGGCAATTGCATCAAAAAAATAGAGATGCTCATTACCGATAAGTTTCAGAAGCTCTTCGGTCATATTTTCGGAAGAGAGAGGACCTGTTGCAATTATTGTAAGCTCATCATCCAGTTGGGAAACTTCCTGTCGATGAATTCTGATATTGGGATTTTCGGCAATCAGCCTGGTAACAGAAGCAGCAAATTGCTCTCTGTTAACGGCTAAGGCATTTCCGGCTGGAACTCTGAATTTTTCAGCGACGGGTAAAAGTCTGCAGCCCAGCAGTTTCATTTCTTCTTTTAACAAACCCGAAGCAGTAGAAGGTAAAATAGATTTCAAGGAATTGCTGCAGACCAGTTCGGCAAAATTTCCTGTTTCATGGGCAGAGGTCATCTTACCGGGACGCATTTCATAAAGGTCAACCTGCCAGCCTCGGGCTGCAAGCTGCAAAGCCGCTTCCGAACCTGCCAGACCGGCACCAACGATTTTAATTGCTTTCATATTGAAAAGTGCGGAAATAGCCTTTTGATGAGTCTGCCAGCGGAAGAATTCTACCTGCTTGAAAAAAACTTAGAACCAGCTTAATT
>LKUH01000284.1 GCA_001412425.1 Candidatus Cloacimonas sp. SDB | reverse complement strand
GCAAAAAAAGAAACATTGAATTATTTATCGGCAAAACCAAGCAGGCAATAGAAAAATATAATGCACTGCCGGTAAATAAGAAAGCTGCAGCTTTACACTTGACCTGTTGATTACAACCATAACAATGCTGAACCTTAGATAATTAATGTTACAATCCGGAAAAGATCTTACCAGTGGAAAGGTTTTTGACAATCTGATCAGATTATCTCTGCCGATAATGTTATCTAATTTTCTGCAGATGTTCTATAATTTAACCGACACTTTCTGGTTAGGAAAACTGGGTGAAAATGCAAGGAATGCTGTATCTGTGAGTGGTTTGGCTTTCCCTTTGATCTTCTTCATAACATCTTTCGGATTCGGTTTTGTTGTAGCAGGAACTGCCCTGATCTCACAATACAAAGGTGCGGGACAATTAGAAAATGCTAAAAAGGTAGTGGGACAATTCTTAATCATAATTTTAATTTTCAGTATATTCTTTATTTCCGTAAGTTTTCTATTACTGGATGATATTTTAATCCTGCTGAAAACACCGGAGATTATACTTGAAAGCGCCAACAGCTATTTAACGCTAATCCTCTCAGGTCTTATATTCATGTTCATCTTTCTCTCCTACCAGAGCTTTGCTCATGGCCTGGGAGATACTGTATCACCTATGAAGATTCAGCTGATATCTGTATCTATAAACGTGATCCTGGATCCGATATTTATTTTCGGTCTGGGCGGTTTTCCTCGCATGGAAGTTTTAGGGGCAGGTCTTGCAACTTTGATAGCCAGAATTATAGCTGCTGCCCTCGCAGTCCATTTCCTTTTTAAGAAAACCCCTGTTTTAGTGCCTGATCTCAATGACATTAAACCGGATAAAATTTTACTGACCAGGATTCTCAAAATTAGCATTCCAGCTTCCTTTTCACAATCTGTAACCAGTTTTGGATTTCTAGTCCTGCAGGGTTTTATTAATTCATTCGGAACCCTGATAATCTCTGCTTTCTCAATTGGCAATAGAATGACCAGTTTCTTTATGATGCCTTCCATGGGTATAAGCAATGCTCTTGCAGCAATTGTAGGACAAAATCTGGGAGCGAGAAAAATAAAAAGAGCTGTAAAAAGTATAAAAATAGCCTTTGTAAGCATTTTAACGATAATGTTTTTTGGGTGCACAGCGTTATATTTTCACGGAGCTGAACTTACCAGATTATTCATTGATGATCCTGCGGTTGTAGAAGTGGGTTCACGCATGTTCAGAGTAACATCAATAGCTTCTTTTATTTTTGCAATTGGTTTCATCTTCATGGGAGTATTTAACGGATCGGGACACACTAAATTAGCGATGATCTTCAACGTTTCCAGACTCTGGATATTCAGAATTCCACTCGTTTTTATTTTATCGGGTCGTATCCTGGATTTTTTATTTTTAAATAATTCCTTTTTAGCCCGAATCCTGAAAACCCTGGCATCACCTTTATCGGAACATCCTTACGACGCTATCTGGTGGTCAATGCTTATCAGTAATATATTATCCGGAACTGCTGCATTCTTACTTTACAAACAGGGCAATTGGAAAAAAGGCAAGATTTACGAATAAAAAAAAGCGAGGAAAACTCCTCGCTTTTAATCAGTTTATTTGTTCAATTTTGTTGAGTTAATTTCAGGGTTTCGGCAAATTCAAACATTTCCTGCAAATTTGAGAATTTATCAAACAGAGATAAAGCTTCCTGCAACTGAGCATCTTCTTCAATAATAATCTTGTAGCCTTCTACTGGACCAAATTTCCTGCTGACAACATTATTTCTTATCTCATTCGATATCCAGGTGTAAGAAGAATCCAGATCAGCCTGTTCAAATTCTATACCCTGCTTTTCTATAAGCTCCATGAAATCAGTGATGATATCATCATTAGTTCTAAAGTTAACATCTATCTCATCTTGCTCTTCCAGTAAATATTCAATTGAGAAATCGAAGAAACTGTTATTACGGCGTAACTCCATTTCGAAATCACTTAATCTTTTTTGATCGATCTCAATATCGGGGTTAATTCCACCTCCGCCATAAACGATTCTGCCATTTTCAGTATAATGCACATCCTTGATATGCTCTTCTTCGGCATTTTCGATTTCTTCATCCGAGACATCTTCACCTTTCAGAATCATATCATTAAGATCTTTGTGAATACATCTTCCGGAATTGATATAATATTTTGCAGTTGTAACTTTTAGACCATTACCATCGGATAAAGGGAATAATCTTTGAACCGAACCTTTACCAAAGGATGTTTTCCCTACTACCAATCCTTTATCCCAGTCCTGCAGTGAGCCGGAAAATATTTCAGCTGCGCTGGCAGATGCTTCATTAATGAGAACTATTACAGGATAGCCATTTCTTATCCTGTTATATCTGGTTTTATATTCTAAATTGGCTTGAGGTGTCTTTCCTTTGGTAAAAACCACTCTTTTATCTTTACCGATAAATTCGTTTACAGTGTCAACCGCTTCTCTTAACAAACCGCCAGGATTAAATCTCAGATCTATGAGTAAACCACTAATGCCTTCTTCTTCCAGTGTATCAAGTTTTTCTCTCAGTTCTTTTGTTGTGTTGGCATTGAATTGTCTGATCCTGATATAACCGATCCCATTATCCAGTTTGAAAGCATAGGGTATACTCTCAATTTTGATAATATCGCGGATTATTTCGAATTTAAGTTCTTCTTCAACACCCGGTCTTTCGATACCAATCAATACTTTTGTGCCCTTTTCACCCCGCATTTTCTTAATAACTTCATCAGTTGAGATCCCGACAACGTTTTCCCCATCAACTTTTACAATTCTATCCCCGGATAATATCCCCATATTGTAAGCAGGTGTACCTTCGATGGGTGATACTACAGTTATGTATTCACCTTTTTTATCTATTGAAATTCCCAAACCGCCAAATTCACCTTTTGTATCCGTATTAAAACGTTCAAATTCATCTGGAGTAAAATAAGTGGTATGAGGATCGGTTTCATCTAACATACCCTTGATGGCTGCATCTATCAGGACATCAATGTCTATATCATCTACATAATTTTCCTGTAATTTGAACAGAACCTCATTAAAGAGTTTAAGTTTCTTATATACATTTACCTGTTCCGGATCATTTTCAGCATTTATGGATACTGCATCAAATAGAAACAAGGCAATAATAAACCAGCCAATGACACTAATCGAGATTATTACACTACTGAATTTGTTAAGTTTCATCTCTGCCTTCCTGTATTTCCTTAATTATTTTTAAAACGTCTTTATGAATTTCTTCAATACTTTTATTTCCATTAATTATCCTGAATCTACTTTCTTCTTCTGCAATTTCCAGAAAACTCTTTCTGACATTAGTATGAAATTCAAGCGATTCCTGTTCCAATCTGTCAGCATTTTCCCTTTTTATTCTGGATAGCCCTTTTGTTGCGGGCAAATCGATTATAAAAGTCAGATCCGGCACTAACCCAAAAGTTGCATATTTCCTGATAGTGTCAATTATGTTCCTGTCAATTTTTCTAGCTGCTCCCTGATAAGCGATTGTAGAATCGTAGTATCTGTCCGAAATTACAATCTTCCCCGCTTTTAAAGCTGGTATAATCCATTCACCGGTATGCTGACTTCTACTTGCCATATAAAGCAGCAACTCCGTCTCAGGCAGCATTTCGATATTATCTTTATTCAATAATATCATTCTAATACTTTCAGCAATTTTTGGCCCTCCCGGTTCACGGGTTAGCAGAACTTCCTGTCCTTTTTGCCGAAAATAATCTGCCAGCAACTCTGCCTGGGTCGTTTTACCACAACCTTCTGTACCTTCAAATGTTATGAACATTCCTTTCATAAAACCTCATTGTGGAAATTTGATTCCCATTATTATTGCATCTTCTTCAGGGTTCAAGTAATAATTTCTGCGAATGCCAATTATTTTAAATCCCTTCTTCCTGTACAAATTCTGTGCTGCAATATTACTTTCTCTAACTTCCAGATAGATTAATCTGCAATCCTCTTTGTGGGTATTAATCAGGTTGGAAACAAGCAGATCGGCATAACCTCTGCGATGAAGATCAGGCCTGACTGCTAAATTTGTTATATTGTATTCATCCAGGATTTTCCACCCGCAGATATACCCTGCAATCTCCTCTCCAGATAGAAGTGTAAAACTCTCATGATCCCTGATCTCTTCCTCAAATGATATTTTCTTCCAGGGCTCGCGAAAAGACATTTTTTCAATTTCCATTATCTCCGGAAGATCAGCTTCTTCCGTTTTTCGCATCTTAATCTTCATTAGTAATATAATTTCTGACCCGGTGTGATCAAAACAATACCATTATTATTTGTTAAATTGTTTTTTGAGATCAGATGATTGCTGGAAACACCCAGTTTTTTTGATATGACAGATACTGAATCTCCTGATTTTACAACATAATATTTATCAGAATCTGAACTTACGGAAGTGGATCCAAACAGTTTCAATTTTTGACCAGGATAAATAACATTGGAATGTAATCCATTCAGGTTTTTGATCTTGGTTATTGAAGTTCTGTATTTCCTGGCAATATCATAGAGTGTATCTCCTTTCTGCACTATATGTTGAGTGAAATAACCGTTATTTTCCTGCAGTAGCTCTCTTTCTATTGCCACAAGTTCATTTTCATTCGGCTCAGAATCGATCGGTAATAAAATAGTAAATTCACCGGGTGGCAGAATAACATCATTTACGGCAGAATATTTGCTTCTTTCTCTCTGATAGATCTTTATCCAGGGATTATATTCCCAAACCCTGCTGACAACCGTTCCCTGGGCTTTAGCCCATTCATCTATTTTGTGATAACCCTTCAAGGTCAATTCGACTGCTCTGGTCTGGGTTAGAAGAGATTCGTCCAGCTCAAATTTCATTCCGAAAATCTCTTCCTGATTTTCAAAAATAATTTTGGTAGCTACAGCACGCCAGACGAAATTGTGAGATTCATCCGATTTCATGATCAGATCAAAAAAATCTGATCCACCCTGTTCCCGCATTGCTTTTGCTATATTACCGGCACCAGCGTTATAAGCACTTACAGCCAGAAGCCAGTCTTCAGCACCTCTGCTGGAAAGATAATCGTAGTTATTCTGTAAAAATTTTGCCGCAGCTGCAGTGGATTTAATCACATTCTTCCGTTCATCAACAAAATCATCTATCTTTAGCCCGAAACCTCTGGCAGTAGCACTCATGAATTGCCACATGCCAACTGCTCCCACCCTTGAGTAGGCCAGAGGACTCAAACGGCTTTCTACAACAGCCAGATATTTTACATCATCTGGAATATCATACTGGGCAAAGATCTGTTCAATCAGCGGAAAATATTTTCCACTTCTGGGAATAAATTTATGGGCTGACTGCAATTCCTGCTCGTAGATCTGTTCCAGTTTAGCATATAACCTTTCATTGGAAAGGTCAAATAATCTTCCGGCAAAAATTATAGAAGTGGGAAGCTGAAATTCCGGATCATAGGCAACTCTGCTGTTGCTAATTTCCAGAGATTGTTTGAGTGAATCGATCGTGTAATTCATTTCATCCAGCTGGAAATACAATTGTTCGATCTCTTTATCTTTTAAAGTCAATTCCGTTTTTAAGGAATCTTCTGTGATATTCGGCTTTGCTTCAATAATTGGATCCGGCCCGGAAAAATTTAATAAAGCGCATCCGTTGAATAATATTATTAAAATTAACAAAAAATATTTCATATTTCTAAAAACTCTCTAATTATTTAATGCCGAAAAGTTTAAGTATTACAAAAAAAACAGGCGCGGCTAGAGTTAAACTGTCAAACCTGTCCAGCATACCACCGTGGCCCGGTAATAGGGAGGAACTGTCTTTAACTCCAAAATCTCTTTTAATCAATGATTCCATCAAATCTCCGAATTGACCAACAATCCCAGCTGTAATTCCCAGTATTAAAATTTCAGAAATGGATAAATTCCACAACGTTCCACAAATAAAAGCTCCACCCAGTGCAGCGATGATACCGCCGATAAATCCTTCCAATGATTTTTTAGGACTGGCAGCGATTATGTTGCGCTTTCGTCCCAGATAGGTACCGCTGAAATAGGCAGCGGTATCAGTTATCCAGATCAGTATCATCAGACAGATCAGCAGGGTCCTGCCATTTTGCAGTTGCCTGACATAATATACGAAAGAAATAAAAAAAGAAGAATAAAGGACCAGAAATAATGATGCTGATGTAATTTTTACTATTTTGTTCATCCTTTTTTTGATTAATTCATGACAAAATAGAATTATTTGAATCAATAAAATAACTGCCAGAGCAAAATCAAGTTTCTGCCAGACAAGAAAATACAAAAAAGCCAGATTTAACGGAACAATAACCAGCGGAATCTGAATTTGTTTAAGCTGAAATAATTTCCTTAATTCCAGACTTTGCACACAAGCTACAACTGTAAGAAAAGCAATTAAATACCATCCCCCCAGATAAAACAGCAGTAGAATAACCGGAATAAATATTATTCCCAGCAGAATTCTGTAAATCAAGTTCATTTTACCTCCGCTCTTTTATCTGGCACCAAATCTCCTGTTCCGGTTCTGAAATTCAAGAATAGCCCTGATGTATTCGGCACTGCTAAAATCGGGCCATAATGTGTCGGTAAACCAGAATTCAGAATAGGCTGTCTGCCAAACAAGAAAATTTGATGACCTGATTTCACCACTGGTCCTTATTACCAGATCAGGGTCCGGCATTCCACTTGTGTAAAGGTATTTACCGATCAATTCATCGTTGATTTCAGTTTCAGTAATTTTTTCAGTTTTGATGTCCTGATAAATCTGATTAAAAGCTTCAATAATCTCGCGTCTTCCCCCATAATTCATCGCAACATTAAGGTGAAGCCCTGTGTTATTCCAGCTCCGGGCACAGGTTTCCATCACCTTTTTATTATAAGAAGCAGAAAGCTCTTTCCTGCTGCCGATAAATCTGATGTTCACATTATTCTTCTTCAATTCATCAATCTCTTTGACCAGGGAATCCATGATCAATTTCAAAAGATAATTGACTTCGTCTTTACTCCGGCGCCAGTTTTCCGTGGAAAAAGCATAAATGGTCAGATACTTCAAATCTATCTCTACACTTGTCTCCACGATTTCCCGTACAGTTTCGACACCTTTTTTGTGACCATTGATCCTTTTTGTATTATGCAATTCAGCCCAGCGACCATTGCCATCCATAATTATGGCTATATGTTGTGGCATTCTTTTTTTATCCAGTTGCTTGATCAGCTCTTTATATTCCATTTATAATTCCAAACCTATTTATGCCTGGCCGTAAACTTCAAATAAGCAAACATGAAATCTGTAAGTTCTCCATTCATGACATTCTCTATCTGACTGGTTTCATAGTTTGTTCTATGGTCCTTTACCATCTGGTAAGGATGAAAAACATAAGATCTGATCTGATTGCCCCAGCCTATTTCAGTTTTACTGTTTTCCAGCAGCTGTTTTTCTTTATCTCTCTCTTCTTCTCGCAATTGATAGAGTCTCGATTTCAAAATTTTCATAGCAACTTCACGATTGATGATCTGTGATCTTTCATTCTGGCATTGAACAACTATATTTGTAGGAAGATGGGTAATTCTAACAGCAGAATCAGTAGTATTAACTCCCTGCCCGCCCTTTCCACTGGATCTGAAAGTATCAATTCTAAGATCTTTGGGATCTATTTCGATCTCAATATCATCTGTTATTATGGGGTAAATGAAAATGGAAGCAAAGGAGGTCTGACGTTTTCCCTGCGCATTAAAAGGTGAGATTCTTACCAGCCGATGTATACCTGTCTCTGTCTTCAGATAGCCGTAGGCGTAATCTCCAAAAACTTCCATTGTCACACTTTTTAAACCCGCTTCATCACCGGGCAGATAGTCGATGATTTCAGTTTCATAATTGTTGTTTTCTGCCCATCTTGTGTACATGCGCAACAACATTTCAGCCCAGTCCTGTGATTCTGTTCCTCCTGCACCGGGATGAATGGCAATAATTGCATTGTTAGAGTCATTTTTTCCACTTAGAAGGATTTGAATCTCTGCTTCATCTATAAGGGTTTGGGATTTCTTGAGCTCCTTAACGGCTTCATTAAGCAGATTATCCGAAAAATCTTCTTCCAGTAACAGCAGATAGGTTTCCAAGTCCTCTTTAACCTGTTTCAACTTACTGTCCCTTTCCAGTTGATTCTGTAAATTGTTAACTTCTTTTGAGATTTTCTGAGCCCTGTTAGTGTCATTCCAGAAATCAGGTTTGTTCATCTCCTGCTGATCTAGTTTAATTTGTTGAACAATCTGAGAAGTGTCAAAGTAACCTCCTGATCTCTGATATTCTATCTGCTACTTCTTCAACTTCCTTTTGAAAATCAATATATTCCATTAAAACTCCTGATAAATTAAAGTTGTTCAAAAATGCTTAAGGTTATAAAAATATCAATAAAA
The DNA here is from genome assembly GCA_001412425.1 of Candidatus Cloacimonas sp. SDB. Taxonomy (GTDB): domain Bacteria; phylum Cloacimonadota; class Cloacimonadia; order Cloacimonadales; family TCS61; genus SDB. Next base: position 3,668 of record LKUH01000284.1, on the reverse strand, counting down.
ACTTCCGGGAAGGAAGTAATTTTTTACTTCTTCATTATAATATCGGTCTGTCATAGTAGCAATAAAATCGCGGACTTTTTCGGCGTCAGAATATTTTTCCAGATAAGTGTTTTGTTTACTGTTCAGGAACTGAGTGAAAATTTTGGAACTGAGATCGTTACTGGAAATATCCTGCAGGTATTGTTCAAACAGAATTTCCATGCTTTTATCTATTTTAATTCTGGCACTTTTAACATTGGAGTCAGTATATATTCTTTCATAATTAAATTTTTTCAGTTTCAGTAAATAATGCGAAGTTTCATCGTCAAAAGCAATGAAATCTTGCTCATAACTGTTCACAATTACACTTTTTACCAAAGTATCGATGATCTTACTGTTCCTGTTGCCCAGATATTGGACACAATCGTGGGGCAAATCTTCTCTTTTAAGAATATCAAGGCGTATAGCATCTTCTATATCCTGTCCGATATAGGCGATTGTATCAGAAATTCTTACAATACAACCTTCCATTGTTGCGGGCATCCAGGCAAATTCTTTTCCGGCTTGGCGTTCTGCAATATAATTTTGAATATTTTGTTCAGTCTTATTCATCTGCGGTTTTAGAATGGTATTATGCACTTCACCGTCATGCGAAATGATCCCGTCCCGGGTCTGAAAATTTAGATTTAACCCTGCCCCTTTTCTGGAAATCGAATCAACAATATGCAGGCTTTCTATATTGTGATGGAAGGAACCGATACCATAATTACGGCAGCATTTGCTCAGTGAAACCTCTCCATCGTGACCGAAGGGTGGATGTCCCAGATCATGTCCCAGTGCAATAGCTTCAATCAGATCCAGATTCATGCCCAGCATCTTCCCTATAGTTCTGGAGATCTGCGAAACATAAGTTGTGTGCAGACTTCGGTTGGAAGTTTCTTCATCAAACATATTGGTAAAGGAAAATACCTGAGTTTTACCCTGATAACGGCGATAAGCTCCACTGTGTATAATTCTGTCCCGATCTACGGCAAAAGGTGTTCTAATATGACAGTCAGGTTCCTCCTGAAGTCTGTAAGCCTGTTCATTCCTGCAGGCATGAATACTGTAGTTGGCTGATTCATAGCTGGTTCGTTGATCATAGATCTTCTGCAGTTTATGTCTGTCCATTTTTTACTCCGGTTTTTTAATCTGTCATTTTAATAAATCTCATATAAAAGGGATTATAACCTTCCTGCTTCTTCTTCTTTTCAAAATGCGTTTCAAAGTGTCCTTCCGGACTGATATGCGTATAACCATTTTCGTAATAGCTTTTGAAATCGTTCCTCTCGTTGAACAGTTTCAATATCCAGGAAGCATATTCCTTAAGATCTGTAGAAATGAATATCTCTCCTTTCGGTTTCAGAATTTTTTTTAGATGTGTGATAAATTCCTTCTGGATGATTCTATTTTTAAAATGTTTTCTTTTAGGCCAGGGATCCGGATGAATGATATAGATCATCTCAAGAGAATTTTCCCCGATGTATTCAGTAATTGAAGCATCAACGAGAACACGGCTTAATTTGACATTTCCATGATTTTGCGGATCAAGTTTTCTTAATATTGTTTTAATTCTTTTCTCCTTCAATTCCAAAGCGAAAAAATTAACCTGAGGATTTTGCTCCGCTTTCTGAATTAGAAATTCCCCCCTGCCACTTCCGATCTCAAGATGCACAGGGTGACCGTTTCCAAATAGTCTTCCAAAGTTGATAATTTCACCTTTGGCGATCTCGATCTGAAAAAATTCTCTTTTTATTCTAAGTTCTTCCATGATATCCTGTGAATATTACTAAACTAGTGTCAGGAAAACAACGTCCCACAATGTGTCAATAAACATCAATTGCAGAAAATTGACCCTAAATCATTTTTCCTGATAATTTTTTTAAGCAAGTGTTAATTATAACTTTGACACTATATACTATTTCTTAAATTCTGACAAAAATATAGCAAGTGAGGTAAAATGGAAGATATTACAACTTTAACATTGGAAAAAATATTTTGGCGCAGCACCAGAATTTTCTCTGAGCAAATTGCTTTTTCCTGGGTTGGTGGTAATCCATTAACTTACAATCAGGTACATGATAAAGTCTTTGAAATTTCCAGCCTTTTACTAAGACTAGGTATAAGAAAGGGTGATAAAGTTGCAATCCTCAGTGAAAATTGTCCCAACTGGGGCATTTCCTACTTCGCTATAACAACAATTGGTGCAGTTGTTGTTCCTGTATTGCCTGATTTTCATCAAAACGAAATTCATCACATTCTAAAACATTCGGGTTGTAAAGGAATTTTCATTTCGGAAAAACTCTATCAGAAGATTGAAGATGCAACATTGGAAGAATTGAATTTGAGAATTCTGATTGATAATTTTTCTGTCATTCCGCTGGAAACTCCTCGAGAAAAGCTTAAAAACCTCTTACAGGAAGGATCAAAAGAATTTGCTAAAATAAAGGATTCTGCTCTTAAACTGGCTGGTATAAAACCTGCTGTAATTTCTGAAGATGATCTGGCAGCAATAATTTATACTTCGGGTACCACCGGTAATTCTAAAGGGGTAAGTATAACTCATAAAAATCTGGTTTTTGATGCATTAGCCACCTATAAGATCCAGCCTCTTGATCAAAATGACAGATTGATTTCCATCCTGCCGCTTTCTCATACTTATGAATGTACCTTAGGTTTTATTCTACCTTTCATCTGTGGTGCTTCTGTTTATTATCTCAAGAAACCACCGACTGGCAGAGTGCTTATTCCTGCCATGCAGAAAATTAGGCCCACTATGATATTAACTGTTCCACTTATTATTGAGAAAATTTTTAAAACCAAGATCCATCCTAAATTTAATTCCAACATTATCTTAAGATCATTATATAAAATCCCCATATTCAGAATACTTCTTCATCAGGCTGCGGGCAGAAAGCTGTATCGTTCTTTTGGTGGTAAACTGCGTTTCTACGGTATAGGCGGAGCGTTACTTTCGGCTGAAGTTGAACAGTTTTTAAGAGATGCCAAATTCCCCTACGCCATAGGATATGGACTCACCGAAACTTCTCCTCTGATTGCCGGCAGTTCTCCCCAGAAAACTAAATTTCGTTCCACCGGCTATGTCATTCCAGGCGTAAATGTGAGAATTGAAAAGAAAAACCCTGACGATAAAGATGGTGAAATTCAAGTAAAAGGCGAAAATGTAATGAAGGGTTATTTTAAGAATCCGGAAGCTACGCGGGATACCTTTACGAAAGATGGCTGGTTTAAAACGGGAGACCTGGGCTACCTGAAAAATAACAGGTACCTTTACATTCTGGGCAGGATAAAAAATATCATTTTAGGACCCAGCGGAGAAAATATCTATCCTGAAGAAATTGAAGCTGTTTTGAATGAAAATGATTATGTATTGGAATCTTTAGTTTATAAATCTGAAGATAAAATTGTAGCCAGAACTTTTTTAAATTATGAACTACTTGATGATGAAATCAATAAGAAAAATATCAGTGAGAAGAAAATTCAGGAATTTAAAATCAAAAAAATGGATGAAATTAAAAATTTTGTGAATGAAAGAATATCTGTTTTTTCCAGAATTCAGAAAATTATTGAACAATCAGAACCTTTTGAAAAAACACCCACCAAAAAAATTAAGCGGTATCTCTATATCA
>LKUH01000283.1 GCA_001412425.1 Candidatus Cloacimonas sp. SDB | reverse complement strand
AAAAAATTAGATACCTGATTCTCTTTCCATAACTGCCAATTGTCGCTATCTCTATATTTATATTCAAACTGGTAATAGGTTCTGGCAATTTTATTGTATCCGAAACTGATATCCGGATAGCGGATATAATCAAAATGGATTCCGTCCAGTTGATAATTTCTGATTATGTCCATTATAAGATTAAGCAGGTGGAGATGGACTTCAGGAACTCCCGGATCGAGATAAGCACCTTCATAAGAATCAGGATCCATGCGTTTTCCATTGAAATCGCTGGTAAACCATTCGGGATGTAAAAAATAGAGATGATCTTCTGACAGCAGTTCTATTTTTCTGGGAGTAACCACAAAAACTGTAATCCAGGCATGAATTTCAATTCCGGTATTTTTGGCTTTTTTAATCAGATAGGCTAAAGGGTCAAAATTATCGGAATCTGCCAGAAGATAAGATCTGGGTTCGCGGTTGGCAAAGGTTGAATCCTTTCGGTTGGGAAAATATAGAGCATCACCCCTATAACGTATTTCAGCCAGGATCTGATCGATATCATTATCTTTGCAATCTTTGATCAGTTGATCAATTTTTTCTCTGCTGGTAAGATCCCAACTGGTAACCCAGACTGCTTTGGTAAATGCAGCCAGATGCAAAGAAAAAACAAGCAGGACAAAAATAAATATACAATTATTCTTCATCAGGTTTGATCTTTTGAACCTTGCTCTCGATCGAGCCATCAGAAAGAATAATATGCAGATTTTCTTGGGGATTAATTTTCTTTACCGAATTCAGTATTCGGTTCTTTTGCCTCAAGATGCTGTAACCTCTTTTCAGTGCATCATAAGGTGAAAGTTCTTTTAACTGTTCCTGTAGAATGTTAAGCTTAGAACGATAAATCGTTAAATAACGTGAAAGGTTATGATCAATCTTCAGAATGGCTTCATCCAGTCTTTGCTGATAGATTTGCAGAATATTTCTGGGATGATATGATTTGATGCTGTTACTTAGCTTTCCCAAGTCTAATTTATAGGTAAAAATTTTATTCTGAACCATAATTTTCATTCTTTCGGACATTGAGTTTATTTGCTGGAGAACGTCATCTGCATTAGGAACGGCCAGTTCAGCAGCAGCAGAAGGTGTAGGGGCTCTCAGATCAGCTACCAGATCAGCAATAGTTAAATCAATTTCATGACCAACCGCTGAAATCACGGGGATTTCCGATTGGAAGATTTCTCGGGCTAAAGCTTCATCATTGAAACAGAAAAGATCTTCCTGAGATCCGCCTCCCCTTCCGATGATTAAAATATCCACCTGGAATTCCTGATTGAAATATCTGATTCCAGAAATTATTTCCTGCGCTGCATTTTTACCCTGAACAGAAGCCGGATAAAGCAGAATCCTGCAGGGGAAGCGTCTGGAAATAACATTTTCAATATCTTTTATGGCAGCTCCGGACGATGATGTTATCACTCCGATTTTTTCGGGAAATGGAGGTATCGGTTTCTTATGCGCAGCATCGAAAAGACCTTCTTCCTCTAATTTCAGTTTCAACTCTTCAAATTTTAACTGTAATTCACCGATACCGCTGGGAAACATTTTCAAAACATTAAGCTGGTAATTTCCGCTTTTTTCAAATACAGTAGTTTTTCCAAAACAAATTACCTGATCACCATTTTTAGGAGTATATTGAAGATATTGATTGTAAGCCTTGAAATAAACACATTTCAAACTGCTGTCAGGATCTTTCAGAGAAAAATAGATATGACCTGAAATGTGTCTGGTAAAATTGGCTAACTCTCCAGTAACAAATAAATTGGGAATATTTGATTCCAGAATGTTTTTAATATGTTTCGTAACTTCCGAAACCGAAAAAATGTTCTCTTTATCCATAATCTATTTCAGCATTAACATTTTTCCTGCGAAAGTGGAATTTCCGGCTGTGATCTTATAAAAGTAAACGCCTGATGACAGTTGGTTTCCATTTGTATCCGTACCATCCCAGTAAATTTCATGCTTACCCGCGCTTTGAAGGTCTTCAACCAATACTTTTACTTTCTGTCCTTTAAGATTGTAAACTGCCAGGCGGATATCACTTTCTTCAGCTAATTCGTAGTAGATGAATGTCTCGGGATTAAAAGGGTTCGGGAAGTTCTGAGGCTGTTTTATTAAGGGTAAGATTGATGCTTGGTCAGCAGAAGTTCCAGCAGTGGTAAAATCTACCAGTTTCTCTGCAAAAATATTATTGAGATCCGTTACTCTGAATTTCATTTCCCAGTTACCGTTTAGTTCATCTGTAATGCCATGAAACAAACCTTCTTCAGATAAAGAAAAACCGTCTGGATAATCTGGACAGGTAAATTCCGTAATGTAATTTTCGGGAATAACAGGAGATCCTGAGATATTTGAAATAGTATAACTGAAATTATCACCTCTTGAGATTCCTGAAGCCCAATTGGCTGAGGGAGTTATAGTTGCGCCATCCATTTGAAAATCAATTTCACCGGAAGGGTAAATCGTTACCAGAAATTCCACATTCACTTCCGGCTGGTCAAAGAGGGAAGTTTTCCAGTGGAAAGTAGCGTAATTTTCATTTCCGGAATACCAGATTCCATCTCCAAGTTCGGGATACAGCATTAAATCGGCACAATAAGGTGAAATAACCTGTGTGGATTTAATGTTTTCTTCACTTCTGACATATTGAAAAGTGTCTCCAAAAAGAATCGAACCGTCAGTTGAAATTAGTATTTCATCAAATACTTCTGTATAAAAAGGAAAATCAAAATCCAGAGCTGCTACGGCATATCCATCATCATTATTGTTCGGTTCAAGCTGAACTCCTGCAATATCGGGAAAATCTTCAATCAACTCAATTTCAGGATACTCCAGTTTTAATCTCCAGCTGTATGGAGGAGTTCCGTTTGCAGCCAGTAACTGATACTCATATTCAACACCGGGAATCGCTTCAGGAAGATCATCTGTAACAATTTCCACCCCTGCATAATTTATGATCTTTTCAACACTTAGCATGGTAGTCTGATTGTTGATAATGCTAACATTTTGCTGGGGGCAGATTACCTCTTCTCCCGCCGCCAGATAATCGATGACGGAAAAAGAAATGATTTCACCTGCACCAACATTATCAGGATCATGGTTTTCCACTATAAAAAAGAACTGAGCCGGAAGGCCATCTTCTATGCCACTCAACAATGGTGTTACATCTAAACCGATCTCGATGATTTTATCCTCTTCCAGATCTCCACCCTGCATGTAATGATCTCCTCCCTGAAAATTGAATAAAGGAAATTCATGAAAAATCTCCGGTTCAGTTGCATCCGGATCGGAAGATACTCCTGCCAGCAGTTTTAGTTTATCTCGGGATGTGTGATTTATTGTTGCTTTAAAGGTTAAATGAGGTGCATAATAATCTCTGGCTCTGATCACATGAACAGTGTTACTCCAGATTCCGCCGTCTTCAGTCAGTTCAGCCAGCAGCCTGTACATCATATAGCTTTTACCTTCGTTACCCCAGGCATCTCCCCAGCTGTTAGCAACGATAAGACCGCCGATTTCCCAGTCTTTCATATTAACAACACCATCATTGTTAATATCAATATCATTGGTATATTGACCATCCATATTGTAATCATATTTAATTGAATCGTTATATCCCACAAAAGTCATAGCATGATTTACCGAAGGATCCCAGGAGATAATTATGTTTTTTCCCTCTTCTGGAGTGCCCGCAGGCAGATTAGATATAATCCAACCCGATACACCTGCAGCAAAATTAACCAGCCCACCTGCCTCATCTTCCATTAGATGATCATACATCCAGTTTTTAATTACTTCCAGACCTTCCGGTTCGGATACATCAAGGGCGGACATTTCCAGCACCCGGTTGGGCATGGCTGAATAATAATTTGTATAGCCGGACATCCAGCGGGAATGTCCTCCTTCAGCAAGTCCCCCATAAATACTAACTGTAGGACACCCATTGCTTTTTATTATATCCCAGCCATCCCAATACCAGGATCCATATCCTTCGCCACCATTTAAGAAATTCCAGGTATAATGCGTGGGATACTGGGTTTCAGGAATATTAGCCGGAAGCTGACGTTCGAAATTGATTTCATAGGTGAAATTGTAACCTACACCACTAGCCTGACCGCAGCTGCCTCCCGATTGATTAAAAATTGGTCTGAAATATGGCTGCTGAGAATTATCTAACGATCCCGGTAACTCGCGAGTTCGTAGTTGTTCCGTAAGATATAAACGCGGCATTTTATCCAGCTTTTCCCAGTCTTCGTCAGTTAATGGTCTCAATTCACCCGCTATCCAGGGGTCACCATCTGGATCAGGGTTAAGATTCACCAGCTCAGAACCAAGTGAAATAATACTAATAATTAAATATAGCAGAATCAATAATTTTTTCAAAAATTATCCTCCCGGGATTTCTATTTTGTTTTGCCGACTGGAGAAAGATATACCACAAATTCATCTTTTCCATCAAGCTTTAAAAGTTCATCCATTTTCTTCTGATTGTAAGCCGCAATAGCACAGGTTCCCGCTCCAATAGCTTCACATGCTAAATATAAATTCTGACCAACATGACCGGCATCCAGCAAAATTCCTTTATGGGCAGCTATATCGTAACGCCATTCCGCTCTGTAGGGAATACAACTCCAGACAAAAACTACTGCGCTTTTTGCTGTGAAAGACTGTCCAAAAGTAGCTTCCACAATTCCACTGGCAAGATCATTTTCTTTCTGAAGTAAGAACAATTTGTTTTCTATAGCTGAATATTTGTAAATTCCCTGCTCCAGCGAATCAATTCGGAAAATTATCAAATAGGTCTCAAAAGGATGCCGGGCTCCGGCTGATGGTACTGTGCGAAAAGAAGCAACCGTTCTACCTTCTCGTTGAAATGTTTCTTTCACCCCCTGGGTCGCCCAGAGTAAATAAGACAATTCTTCCAGTTGAAGTGGTTGTTCGGTAAATTTTCTGTGACTTCTCCTTTGTTTAAAAGCTTCGGTAAGGCTCTGTTGGGAAAATTTACTGAAATCAATTACCGGCAGCTCGATCTCAGAGATGAAATTTTCCACCGACTTTTCAAGTGGAGGAGGATCTAATTTTTTTTGCTGATCAGTAGATATTGCTTCGAGATCCAGAAAATTTGCTTTGAGAAATTCTCTTCCTTCAATTATATCTCTCATTTTATACTCTCCTTAAAATTGAAGCCAAAACTTTCAAAAAATTTGTCAAGCTATCAATATTCCTATCCGGAAGATAGGCAAATATTGCTTGACCATTATTCGGCATGAGAATCTTTTAATCAACAGAATTCCTCGACGCTTGCGTCGGGGTAAAATAGGAAAGTTTGAAAACCTGGGTTTTCATTTAA
>LKUH01000282.1 GCA_001412425.1 Candidatus Cloacimonas sp. SDB | reverse complement strand
ATCTGAGAAATAAATCTGTCAAACAAAAAAGGGTGATCGGATGATCACCCTTAAAATTATTTTCGACCTAATTCAATTCCCCTTTTAATTGCTTTAAGATTAGCTTCTAACAGATCGGGATTTTTCTTTTTCAGAAATTCAGTCAGATCTTTTTCCAGTGTATCATATTTAACCAGATCCTTTTTCCCGATAATAATACCAATAGCTACCATATTCAGAACTTTCGGACTTCCTATTTCTTTGGCAATAGAGGACATGGGAGCGTAGATCATGTCAATATCAGCTCTATCCAGTTTATGGGGGCACATATCCTCGTTAGCTATCATTAACCCGCCTTTTTTGATATCAGGGCCGAATTTGTCTACCGAAGGCTGATTCAGTGCAACCAATATATCTGGATGGGTTACCAGTGGAGAGGCTATAGCTTCGGTTGAAATAACCGTAGAGACATTTGCTGTTCCACCCCGCATTTCCGGACCGTAAGAAGGAAGCCAGGAAACATTCAGGCCTTCCTGCATTCCTGCTTTTGCCAGAAATTTGCCAATAGTAAGCGCACCCTGACCACCAAATCCCGAGCAAATCATTTCAGTTTTCATTATTCACCCCCTTCCATAGACTTATCCCTGAAGTTTCCAATTGGAAAGAATTTAAGCATGTTCTCTTTTGCCCATTGCTGTGCTTTTGCAGGAGTTAAGCCCCAGTTAGTTGGACAGGTTGAGACAAATTCAACAAAGGTGAATCCGCGATTTTCTTTATTGAAGAGCATTGCTTTGTTAACAACTTTTTTAGCTTTCAGAATATCCTGAGGTGATAAGAGGGAAACTCTTTCGATAAAATAGGGAGCTTTTAAGGAAGAAATTATTTCGCAAGCCTGAATAGGATAGCCTATATCTTTTTCATCTCTGCCATAAGGAGAGGTTGATGTTTTCATTCCTGGAAGAGTTGTCGGAGCCATTTGCCCTCCCGTCATTCCATAAATGGCATTATTGATAAAGAATATTGATATTTTTTCTCCCCGATTAGCAGCGTGTATGAACTCGGCAGTACCGATGGCAGCAAGATCACCATCTCCCTGATAGGTGAAAACATGCATATCGGGCCGTGCTCTCTTCATACCGGTAGCAACTGCAGGTGCCCTGCCGTGAGCAGCTTCAGCCATGTCACAGTTAAAGAATTTATAGGCAAAAACTGAACATCCCACCGGAGCAACTCCCATAATGTTGTTTCTCAGTCCTAATTCTTCAATAGCCTCAGCTATGAGTCTGTGAGAGATACCATGAGTACATCCGGGGCAATAAGTGAATTGCAGGTCTGTTAATGATTTTGGTCTTTGAGCTATTATTTCCATGTTTCCCCCTAGATTTCTTTGATCTTGTTCATTATCTCTTCCGGAGTAAACAGCATACCACCGACTTTACCCAGGAATTCTACCGGAACTTTTCCATTTACACCTAATTTGACATCTTCAACCATCTGGCCGAGATTCAATTCGCAGACCAGTACTTTCTTGACTTTATCCGTAATCACCTTGCTCACTGCATCATAGGGATAGGGCCATAAAGTTATTGGTCTAAAAAGTCCGACATTAATGCCATTTTCATTAAGATCATCGACTGCAGATTTTGCTATTCTGGCAGCAGTTCCAAAAGCAACAATTATATATTCATTATCTTCAGAAATTTTATATTCTTCAAATCTGATCTCATTTTTGACGATCCTGTCGTATTTCTGACCCAGTTTTATCACATGCTGTTCCAGAACAACCGGATCTATTTCCAGTGAATTGATCTCGTGATGATGATGATTGGGCTCATCCTGGTTGGGATGCATACACCAGTCAAAATGCTGTCTATCCAGTTCTTCCATTTCCTTTTCAGTTTTATAGGGTTTAAAATCTACCGGTTCCATCATTTGTCCCAGCAGACCATCTGAAAGGATCATTACCGGATTTCGGTATTTATCTGCCAGGTCAAAAGCCAGATCCGCCATATCGGCAAATTCCTGTACAGTGCTGGGGGCAACAACTATCAATTTGTAATCTCCGTGTCCCCCACCTTTAGTTGCCTGAAAATAATCACCCTGAGCCGGTTGAATATCTCCAAGGCCGGGACCACCTCGTTGCACATTTACAATAACTGCAGGAAGATTTGCACCGGCAATGTAGGAAATACCTTCCATTTTCAGTGATATTCCCGGAGAAGATGAAGATGTCATTACTCTTTTACCACAGCCGGCAGCTCCGTAGACCATATTAATGGCAGCCACTTCACTTTCAGCCTGTAAAAAAGTCCCATTAACTTTCGGCATCATTTTTGCCATATATTCAATCAGTTCACTTTGGGGTGTGATGGGATAAGCAAAATAATGCCTGCAACCTGCTCTGATGGCTGCTTCGGCAACCGCTTCGTTACCCTTCATCAATACTTTTTCACCCATAATTCCTCCATTTATTTTTCTATTTTAATTGCAACATCCGGACAGGTTGTATAACATAATTTGCAGGCGATACAAGCATCCTGGTCAAAACACTCCGCATAATGATAGCCTTTTGCATTGATATTTTCAGAGAAACGTATGATTTGTTTGGGACAGGCTAATATGCATAAACCACAACCTTTACAATAATTTGGATCGACAGTCATTCTTGCCATAAAGGTCTCCTTTATTTTTTATCATAATTTCAGGATTTAATCTTCTGAATACAGCTATATTGTCAACTGGAATATTCTATTTGGAATACAGGTAATTATTTGCGATTTATTAAATTCCACCCTGTGAATTAAATTGTTTTCGTTAGGAATCTCAGGTGCAGAATTATGTCAGGAAATCAGTTTCAGAGCTTAATCAATTTATAAAAAAGAATTTCTGAAGTTAAATAAGTTAAAGGATTAAACTCTCATTTCAAAACACAGAAGAAACAATTCGTTAAAAATAGAGAGTCTGACAAAGGTGCTAATTTTTCTTATTCAGATTGATCAGAGGAAGAACATCATTATCTTTACGTTGATCTCCAAACCATAGAACCTGTTGAGGAAAAGCAATTTCAATGCCCTGTTCTTCCAGAGCCTTTTTCAATCTCCACAGCATCTTTGTTTTTAACGTCCACCATTCACTAACTGGTGCCCAGATCTTAACATTAACGTTAACTGCACTATCTCCCAGTTTGTTGACCCAGACAAGAGGTTCTGGATTCTTCAGGGCAAAAGGTTCCTTTTCTATCTGGTCATTTATGATCGTAATAGCCTGATCGGCATCATCATCATACCTGATACCAATATCATATTCAAAACGTCTAACCACATTTGCCACATAATTTGAAATATTTGCAGTAAAGAGCATTTCGTTAGGTATGCGAATCTGATAGCCCTCAAAGGTGCGAATAGTTGTTGAGATGATTTTGATATCTTCAACTATACCCGTAATATCATTGATGTTAATTGTATTTCCTATCCTGATGGGACGTTCTAGAATTAGAAACAAACCGGATACCAGGTTACCCACAATACTCTGACTGGCAAAACCCAGAACAATACCGGCAATACCACCAGCAACTAATAGCCCAGATAATTTTAAACCGACTACAGACAACGACCAGATAATTCCAATAAGCAAGACAAAATATGATAATATTTTTACAATAATTTCCCTGCTGTCTTTTGTGGCTTTGTTTTTTAAAGTCCGTCTCACATATAGAGACAATATTTTGGAAATTACAAATGATAAAATTAAAATTACAGCTGCTATGATAAGTTGCAGCAATGTAATATTTCCCCAGAGAGTAATATCGAGCATTATAGACCTTCCGTCATAATAAATTTTGTAGAGATCATGCTTAACTTCCTGCTTTTATAAAGTTCTTTTGCTTTTTTAAGCCCTTTTTCCGAAAATGTAACACAATCTACTTCAGCTGTAAGGCTGTTGATTATTTTCATATCCGCTTTCATTTTTACAAGATCGGAACTGAAGTAGAGCTTCATATCGTAAGAATTTATAATTAGTTTTGTAATCGTAATCCAGTTTGAATCAGTGTTCTTGATATTAAGATCAATCACACCCTGCCTTAGCGGATCAACCGAAGGCGATTTCAAATTAACTGAGGTCTTATGGTGCCTTACTAAAACACCATTCTGAGGATCTCCATACAAACTGTATTTAGCAGGGATCAGACTGATATTATCCAGAGGTTCAAATCCGTTCTTCGATACGATAAATACTCCTATCTCAATTGGAAATGTAACAAAAATATTTTTTTCTGTATTAGGGGCTATGATAAGATCTTTATCGAACTCAAGCATTAAATAATCAGTAATATGTTTAGGAAAATTCAGCGGTTCAACTGGATTGATTATCAGTTTAGATTTATTCGATAAAATTAATTTCTCTACTTCCGATTTATCTTCGAGCTTTCTTTTATATAAAAACCCAAAATCTGTTACCGTCACATTCAAAGAGATCTTTCCTTCCTGAAAAGAAAGGGGAATATCATAAATTCCGTACATTATTTCTCCACTTCTAATTTTCTAAAATTATTGAAATAATTACTACATTATGTCAATGTATAATCTTAAAACATTAACTAAAAAATCTAAGTTCATCTTTCAATATTATAATTTTCCTAATAATATCCTGATAAATTCATCTTCTTTTACTAACCCGAAACTGCCTTTTTTACAGGAAACTTCATCATACTTTTGAACACTGTCAGCCGCTTTTTGAGGATCATAAATTATGAAAGGAACAGGATCATGAGTATGAGATCTAACTTCACAGGGTGTAGAATGGTCCGGTAATATGGCAATTGTGATTTCATCATCAAGCTTTTTAACTTGATTAAAGATCAGTTTAACAAGTCTGCTATCGAGGTATTCAAGAGATTTGATCTTCAGCTCAATATCACCGGCATGTCCAGCTTCATCAGTAGCTTCTACATGTACATAGACAAGATCATGATTTTTCAGAGCTTCTACTGCAGCTTCTGCTTTTCCTTCATAATTAGTATCGGAAAGACCGGTAGCTCCTTCCACTTCGATAACATCCATTCCAGCTAAGATTCCCAGACCCTTGATAATATCTACTGCTGAGATCACAGCTCCGGAGATACCGAAATTTTCCGGCAGTGTGTTCATTCTCGGTTTGTAACCGGAAGACCAGAACCAGACAGAATTAGCCGGATCTTTTCCTGCTTTTATCCTTTGCAGATTTACCGGATGATCCTGAAGCAATTCCTGAGATTTTAAGATTAACTTGTTAAGAACTTGGGCTGTTTTTTCACCTTTCGGGCTGGAAGGAATGATCATGACATCCCGGAAGGGAGTTCCCGGCACGTCATGAGGAGGTGTGAATTTCAGGTCGTTATTACCTCCTTTCACCACAAGAACATGTCTGAAACTGAATCCTGTATAGAATCTGATAAGGTCATCTGCTAAATGCTCATTTAAATAATCGATCAGAACAGCAGATTCCTGAGTGCTGATATGTCCGGCAGAATGGTTTTTGATCTTACCATTTTCAATACAGATAAGATTACATCTCATTGTCAGGTCATTCTGGTCAAGAGGTATTCCCAGGCTGGCAGCTTCCAGAACACCTCTGCCCTCGTATACTTTTCTCACATCATATCCCAGAACGGCAAGATTTGCAACTTCGCTGCCGGGAGGCATATCCAGAGGGACAGATTGATAAAGACCGGTTCTGCCAAGTCTGCAGATATTATCGATGGCAGGAATATCAGCGACCATCAGAGGTGTTTTATTTCCTAAACTGGCAATTTTACGATCAGCCATACCATCCCCAAGTATTATGATATACTTCATCCCCACCTCTTTATTTTTCTTTCTGGATTCTACGGCAAATAGTCTCAACTTCCCGGAAATTCACTTTTCCGCTACCCATCACAGGTATATCTTCCAAAACATAGAATTCTTTGGGAATAGCAATAGACGGTAATTCTTTCGACATCAACTTCAGAATCTTTTTCTTATCTATTTCTCCCGTTGTAACGGCAGCCACAACATCAGCTCCTTTAGTTGGATTAGGGACATCTACCACACAGCAGACCACTTCCTCCGGAAGATATTTATTTAATACTTCCTCAACTTTAACGAGTGAGATCATCTCACCGCCAACTTTGACAAAACGTTTTAGTCTGCCCTTATGCCAGAGAAAACCATCCTCATCCAGGTAACCCATATCCCCGGTATCATACCAGCCTCTATGGATGTGAAGCGATGTTTCTTCCAGGTCACCTAAATATCCCTTCATCACCATATCGCCTTTAACCAGGATCTTGCCAGTCTGGTTAACGGGTTGTTCTTCTTCAGTTTCAAGATTTATGATCTTTACTTCAACACCCGGAATTGGTTTTCCCACGGAGCCGACTTTATGTTCACGGGGTGAGTTAATAGCAATGGCAGGGCTTGTTTCGGTTGTACCGTAGGCATCATAGACCTTTAAATTATGTTTCTCCAAGAAACCTTCATAAATTTGAGTTGGAAGTGTATCTGCCCCCGAAAGAGCAAATTTTATCGACTCAAAATCTCCAGGTTGAGATTTTTTTAAATAACCGTAATAAAAAGAGGGAGTACCAGCCATCAGAGTCACTTGATATTGTTTTAACAAACCACAGATGATTTTAAAATCAAGCGGATTCGGATATGTCACAATTGAGCATCCCAGGGTAATTGGCAGCCAGAAATTTGCAGTTAAGCCAAAAACATGAAATAAGGGCAGGTTTGCCAGGAAGACATGCTCAGGATCGAGATCGATGACTTTGGGAAGATTATCTACATTATGAAAAATATTCTTGTGCGTGAGCTGTACGGCCTTGGGTTCCTTTTCACTGCCACTGGTAAATAGAATAACAGCGGTATCGTCTTCAGACCCATTATGTACAGATTTGATCAAATTTTCAACTGATTTCTTCGACTTGAATAAAGCTGATACTTTTTCAAAAATTTTGATATCCTGAGCCAGATCTTCCAGAAAGATCATTCCGTCAATCGGACTTAGATTAAGTTTTTCCAGCAGTTTCTTGCTGGTTAGAATTGTCTTGAAACTGCATTTTTCCTGAGCATAAATAGAATTTTCAATTGCTCCGGTGGCATAGTTAATCATAACTGGAATCTTTCCTGCCATTAAAACGCCAAGATTAGACAGCATGCAACCTGCTGAAGTAGGTACCATAACACCCACATTTTGCTGTTTATTTTTTTAAATTTTCTGGCAAATATCAAAGCTGCCAGCAGCATTCTCTCATAGAGGATTTCTTTGCCGGTTGCAATATCGTGAACTGCAATCTTTTTTTGAAATTTTTTCGCCGTTTCAATAAATTTATGATGCAATTGCATAATCATTCCTTTGTTAATTGAATATTGCTAACACTATCTTAAATAAATAAATAACTATAGTTATCTTACAATATACTTTAATTTAAAATCAATAATTATCCTGTAGATATTTTTTAAAGCTAATGTAATCATTATTGATTTTATCGAAAGCTTCCTGTTTTGCTTCCAGTCCTTGCAAACTGGGAGGCAGGGTCGGATCAAATTGAAGCAACTGTCTAATTTTTTCCGGAAATTTTGCCGGGTGAGCGGTTTCCAGAGAAATACATAATTGCTCTTCGGTGTCGAATTCTTTATGATTTTTCAAATAATTCATTAAACCAGCCCAGCCTACTGAGCCATGAGGTTCCAATAATAATCCATGTTTCTTATAAGCTTTGATTATGGTTTCTTCGGTTTGAGAATCATTTATGCTGACAGTGTATATTTCTTTTCGTATCTGCTCTAGATCCGGCATTTTACTAACAATCCCGTTTTCATCCATTTCACCACCGTAGAGATCTACAAACCTGGCTAAATTACTGGGATGTCCGACATTCATAGCACTGGAAATACAATTTCTGGATGGTTGAATTTTGTTATATTCGCCCGTCTTAACAAATCGGGGAAATTCATCGTTTTCATTGGTGGCAATAACAAATCTTTTAACAGGAAGACCCATTCGTAAAGCCAGCATTCCGCCCATCATATCACCGAAATTCCCGGAGGGAATGGAAAAGATAACTTTTTCTTCTGGATCTCCGCTGCTTAATTTAGCAAAAGCATAGAAATAGTAGACAATTTGAGGGATCAGCCGCCCTATATTGATGGAATTTGCACTTGAAAGCTTCAAATAATCCAACTCGGGGTCAGCAAATGCCTGTTTGACCAAAGACTGGCAATCATCAAATTTTGCTTTCAAACCCAGTATTTGAATGTTCTCTCCCAGGGTTGTCATCTGCTTTCTCTGTCTGGCTGTAACCTCATCTTCCGGAAAGAGAACAACTACTTTAATGTTATCCAGTTTATAGAAGGCATTAGCGATAGCACTGCCCGTATCTCCGGAAGTTGCTGTCAGGATAAGTAATTCACGTTTTTCTTCCTTGAGAAAATTCTGCATCTGTCTGCCCATCATTCTGGCGGCAAAATCCTTAAAAGAAGCTGTAGGTCCCTGATCCAGTCTCATTACGTATTTTCGCTCATAGACATTTTCCAGTGGAACCTCAAAATTATAGGAATCTTTGGTAATAGTGGAAAGGACCTGACTGGAGATCTGTCCGAATAAGAATTTCTCAGCCACTTTGTAAGCGATTTTATGATATGGCAGATTAGAGAATTCTCTGATTTCTTCTGTTGTGAAGCGTGGTATTGTTTCCGGCATATATAGTCCCTTATCGGGTGCCTGTCCTTTTAACAAAGCATCTTTAAATGGAACTTTGGGTGCATTATGATTGGTTGAATAAAACAGGATCTTATTCGGCATGTTGATCATCCTTAACATTATATCTGTCATTATCTTCAAAGAAATCTATAACCCTTACTGTGGTCAGGAATTCAGCTGAATGAACAATTCCGGAAGGGATAAAATATCTGTCTCCCTTTTCATAAAGTCTGGTTTTCCCATTTATGGTCAATTTCATCCTGCCATCCAGCATTATTCCCCACTGCGCACCATGGCTATGGTCCGGGATCTTACCAATTGGTTTTATTTCGAAAAGGACAACCTGGCATTGCTGAGATTGCACAAGCCATCCTTTTACTCCCTGTAAGTTTACATCTATTTCAGGAAGTTTATTGATCATTTGGGGATAAAAATCAGATAATTCTTTCATAAACCCTCTTTAAAACAGTCCTTTAATAAATCCACCGTCGATCTGCAATGAAATACCTGTAATGTAACCCGCAGCCTCTGAAGCAAGGAAAGCTACAGTCTTTCCCAGGTCGTCCGGATCACCAAGTCTTCTGGCGGGAATATCTTTTTCCAGCTGCAGGTAAAAATCTGCTTCAGTACCTTTTCCATCTGCGGCAAAAGCAGATGCCAAATTTTTAACTCTGTCGGTTTTAGTATAGCCCGGGCAAACCGCATTTACAGTGATGCCGAAGGGGGCTACGATATTGGATAAGGTTTTTAAGTAACCTGTAACTCCAGCTCTGGCTGTATTGGACAGGATGAGATTATCGATGGGCTGCTTAACCGAAACGGAAGTTACAGTTATTATCCTGCCCCAGTGTTTTCTTTCCATCTGGGGAATAACCGCCTGGCATAATCTTACAGTACTTAATAGATTCAATTGCACAGCACGTTCATAATCCGAAAGGTCAAAACTCAGCGCTTTACCTGCGGGAGGTCCTCCTGCATTGCAGACCAATATATCGATACCGCCATATTCAATGGTCAAAAAATCGATCATCTTCTGCACCGATTTGTGATTGGTAACATCACAGATGAAGGGTAAAACCGTGTTACCGGTTTCTGCCTGGATTTCAGCTGCGGCAGATTCGATTTTTTCTTTACTTCTTGAACAAACGGCGACAATTGCACTTTCCTGTGAAAGTGCTCTGGCAACAGCCTTTCCTAATCCACTGCTGGAGGCTGCAACCAGGGCGAGCTTATCTTTAATTCCTAGATCCATTACTGCTCCCGCAAATCTTCTTTAACGCATTTGGAAAGTCTTTTAACAGCTTCTACCAGTTGTTCTGCCGAAACATAGGAAAAATTGATCCTCAGATGATTATTCTCAGGATTTTCTCCATAAAATACTTCACCGGGCACAAAGGCAACTTTATATTCTATTGCTTTCTGGAATAATTTCAAAGTATCGATTTTTTTCGGCAGGGAAACCCAGAGGAAAAGACCTCCTTCGGGTTTAGTCCAGCTCACTCCTGTTTCAGGCGGAAAGTATTCGCTCATAGCTTCCAGAAATGTATCCAGTTTTTTACTGTAATACTTTCTGCATTTCTCCATATGGCTGTCGTAATTCATCTCTGTGAGAAATATCCGGCACATATCCTGATTATATTTTGGAGTATTGAGTGTATTGCCACCTTTGATATTACCCATTTTCGTGATAACATCAGGAGGACCAATATTAAATCCTACCCTGATACCCGGGCTGAAGATCTTGGAGAAAGTATAGAGGCCTATCACATTTGTTCCTTCCCGCTGCTGATCCAGGGAAAATAAGGAAGGTATTGCTTCACCTCGATAACGCAAATCTCGGTATGGACTGTCTTCCACCAGGGGAATATCCATTTCATAGCTCAAATCCAGTAAAGCTTCTCTTTTTTCGAGGCTGGTTGTAATTCCGGAGGGATTCTGAAAATCCGGTACGACATAGATGAATTTTGGTTTCACAGGTAATTTAGCCAGTTTCGCTCTGTAACCATCCACATTAGATCCGTCAGCTTCCATATCTACTCCGATGATCTGAGGATGCTGCATTTGAAATGCGACTATTGCTCCGGCAAAGGTGGGTCGATCTATCATAATGTAATCTTCAGGATCCAGAAATAATCTGCCCGTAAGGTCAAGACCATGTTGTCCCGAAGAGGTTATCAGGATATTTTCAGGTTCAAGCTTGATTCCGTCTCTCTGCAGGAATTTCAGGATCGCTGCAATGAAATCATCTTCACCGGGAACGGGAGAATATTGAAAAATATTTTCCAGATCGTTTTCCAGAAGTTTATGGGAAGCTTTCCTCATTTCTGACTTCAGGAACATATCAGGAGAAGGCAGTCCCCCTGCCAGTGAGATTATTTCAGGATTTCCCAGGTATTTGAATATTTTACCAATAGAATAACCTTCGAAATCTTTCATGATCTTTGCATATTTTTCTTTCCAATTCTGAATCATTTTTACCTCACATGATTAGCTCTTTAGGCAAACAGGAATATATCAATAGGAAATTCCTCCAAAAATGGGTTCTATACCTTTTTTCATCATTTGAATTCCATCTTTTGCTGCCTGCAGAGATTTATAAAAGATGACGTCACCAATTTTCTCCGCTTTAGCTTCTCTCTCTTCTTCAGGAAGGAAGTATGCTTCCATGGTATCTAACTCTCTGGCTGTTCCGTCACTTTCGTATTTATATGTCATGTCAATACCGCTTTCCAATACTTTGAACATGTTGTCAGTCCAGTTAAATCCTGCCATTCCCAGGTCCGGATTGATATAGATATGGGCTGCCAGACTGATCCCTCTGATTCCACTGTCCTTTAATTCCTGAGCACATTTAATAAAGGTTTCGGCAGTTGCACCATTTCCGACATTTATTTCATAGACGGGAGAAGTCATGTCATCCCGCAGATATTCTTTAATAATATTTAACAGCATTCTGAACTGCATCAGGTTCTGGGTAGCCAGCAACATGGATATTTTAAAATGCAGATTGGGAATATCTCTGCCATAGTAACAGGCAGCAATTATGGAACTCCAGCTGGGATTCAGGAAAAAATCTGCCCCGTTAGCCAGAGCTGCTCTGGTAACTCCATCCAGATATACAAGATGATTATCATTAGCAACTTCTATTCCGCCAAAGTTTCCAAAAAAAGTACCCTGATTTTTCAGGCTGATTCCGGAATTACCGTTTCCCAGATCATTTCTGGCAAATTTACAGCCCGTTACTTTCTCCAGTTTCTGGAATCTTTTTTCCGGCTGAGGAATTCCAATAAGATTCGTACTGCAGAATTTGGAAGCTTTCATGATGTTCTCACTCATGGTAAGTGTAGCCATAAGATCACCATTATAGATATAGTTATCAGTTAAAGCGACCACCGAAATAAATTCGGACGGAACGAAACAGGGAGTATCCGATTTAGCACTATCAACAATCCTCTTCATAGCGTGATGGGTTACTTTAGCACCCTGCCATCCCGAAACCTGAGCAGTTCCCTTACCAAATTTGGGATTATAAGTAATATTGTTCTTCTTTTCAAATTCCGGCACTTTGGCGAAACCTTTAACCAGGTTTTCCGCCTCATCAATCATCTCTCCAAAACCTTTATCAGCAAGGATCTTTTTACGGTTCTCAAACTTTCTCATTTCCATAATAGTCCGGGTAATTTCTGCAGCTCCGCCATGATACTCTTTCAAAGCATCTAAAGCTTTCATCTCACTATCTGATAATAGTTTAAAATGCATTTTATCTCTCCTTTTTTATTTTAATACAACCATTCTGCCCGATTCTGTTATTTCCTTGGATCTGAAATAATAAAAATAAATACCGGAGACAACCAGATTGCCTTTTTCATCTCTGCCATCCCAGTATATTGATGAATCCTTTTTGATGGTTTCTCCGCATACAAGAGTTCGTATTTTCTGACCTTTAATATTATAAATATTTAAATCCGCCTTAACCGATTCGATCAGAGAAAATGAAAACTGAGTACCCCCGATAAAAGGATTGGGAAAGGTAGTTACCTTAACAGGCTCATCTATAATGAAATTTTCAACAGCACTATTAATGGTAAGAAGCTCTTCCAGATTGAATTCGGTCGGCTGCAAAGTATATGCCGGATGCCCATAACCGGCAGTTGACCATTTTATCAGGTTCAGGGAAGGAATAAATTGTATGGTATGAAGATTTTGATTTACTCCTCCGGCTCCGGTCGTAATATTCCAATTTCTTTCAATTGACTGTTGGATACTGTAATTCAATGAATCTGCAAAATTGTTATATCTGTAGCAGTAAACCGGAGCATATAATGTCCTGAAATGATTGGTTGCAACTAGATTAAAGTCCGGTATAACTGAATTGTCACTTGAGTATCTTGTAACCGAACCCAGCAGATTGTTAGTTTCAATTATCGCAGCTTCAGGGTCATTGATCACATGGATTATGGAACCGGATAAATGATTCACTCCGGAAACGGAAGCTATAACATCCAGTTCGTTCTGAGCTCCATCAAAATTATAGTCATAATGTTCCAGTCCATTTCTTACAGATAAAAATATGGGGTGAAGATCGTTAACATTGGAGTAAGAATGTATATTCCCGACATTCATAAAAGCTGCTGTCCCGATAGAATTAATGCCTGACAGAGCTCCAATCAGACCGGGAAAGGTAAATGAGACCCAGGAGATCTCATTCTCTTCAGTCGGAATATTTACTATTAAAAGATGATTCTCCAGTA
This sequence comes from Candidatus Cloacimonas sp. SDB, assembly GCA_001412425.1. Taxonomy (GTDB): domain Bacteria; phylum Cloacimonadota; class Cloacimonadia; order Cloacimonadales; family TCS61; genus SDB. The sequence goes on along the minus strand of LKUH01000282.1, from coordinate 1,013 downwards.
ACACCGGATGCAGGGACCAGTCCATATTTCGGGTCAGGACTAAATTCCCATTCAGATCATCATCATTTTCAGTACTTTCTCCCCAGGCTGACAGGCTGGAACAGCCCAATTCTTCGGAAGAATTAATAAAATTTAGAATGGAAAGATCCACAATTGAATTAGCTATCAGAATATCTACACTCTCTATATCCTTATCCAGTGCAGTTATATACATGTTTGTTCCAGCAGCGGTCATGCCGTCAATAATACCTTCTACTTCATTCAGATAACGATTCTCAATCGTAAAATGATCTGCAAAATAATTTCTGCAGAAGTTGTAAGTGACAGGGTTGTTAAGAATAAAGGTAGCGATAAAATAGTCGATTGCGATTTCTCTGATCTGGTCACCCATAAGATATCCATGTGCATAACCGCGGTCATAGTGGCTTCCCCAGATTCTCAAGATCTTTTTCCCGTCAACCGTCAAGGTATCTCCATTAACCTGAGCGGGTAAATTAAGGGTCACTAACAGAAAAGCCAGAAAGAATAAAACTTTTTTCATAATACCTCTTGCCCAAAAATAACCAAAAATTGATCTAGTGAAATTCGGAGTAGAAATAAGATATTCGTCAAGTTCAAACTTCCGGAACAAAGATGAGATCATGCAGTAATCTTTTCGGAACATGATGGACTTCATTATCATCACGCCAGTATTTAATATCATCTCTAGTATCTTCCAGGACAATAGTTTCATCCGGATACCCCAGAGCAATTATTAAGGGAATATTGTAGTCTGGTGGAATTTTAAGTTTACTTTTCAGTTTTTCTTCAGCAACGGAACCGAACATACACCCGCCCAGCTGCATTTCAGCAGCTCCCAGAAGTATGGATTGAGCATAGATACCAACATCTATATATGTCGAGTTCCTGTCACTTTCCTGAGTAAGAAAAATGATGTAAGCCGAAGGTTGTTCTTTCTCATCGGGTCCGTCCCAGTAATTAAGATATCCAGCCCAGCTGAGAGAGGAAAAAAC
>LKUH01000281.1 GCA_001412425.1 Candidatus Cloacimonas sp. SDB | reverse complement strand
CTGATAATTTGTATTTTTGGGGGGATGGGTGAAAAAGAGTATAGGTTGATTGAGAATAGAGAACAGAGAAAGATGATTTGAATAAGATTGAATAATGATGTAGAATAGTTATTTTATGTTATTCGTACCAGGCCAGGATCTGATAATCGCTCCCTCCCAGAGATAAAGCATAGGTTTGACTTACGGCTCCGGAATTGAAATTCACAATGGGATTTCCAGTTATTGTTGAAGTATCTATATCAGATTCACCTTCAATAAACAATGCACCTTCAATATGAGGATTTCCGCTGATCATGCAGTTACCAATAACCCACAAGATACCATCAAAGGAGCCACCGGACATATGGAAATCACCGTTAACAATTAATATCCCTGAACCAATCCAGTTATTATCCGATATCTTAATTACTTGATTATAGACTAATTCCATCCAGGTAACATTATCAACCGGTAATTTATTGTTCTCAGGGTCCACATAATAGTGTGTGGCTGAATTTTTAATTTCATTTTTTGTATATCCAAAAATATCTGCAAAAACAAAAGTTGTGTCCTGTTCAGAAACTGTGCCTTCTATGTCTGAACTGCCCTTAATCTCGATAAGACCATCAGTGGTTATGGCATTCTCAACCCCGTCAGGCGAGACCAGCATAGGTTTATAACCAATGATCATTTTACTCTGATGATATTTTTCCTGGTCTGAAATCCGACAAAAAACATGAGCAGTTACAGTGATGGTATCCAGGGTAGGGGAATAGTATCTTATGCTGTCAATAGCCCCATGCAGAACTTTAAAATCAGTAAATCTCTGAGTAACCAGACCTTCACCGATCGTGATACTGTTATTTCTTAATTCTTTCATCGCATAATTCAAAGCATAGGTTCCAATTCTGTTTATTTCTGAATTAAGTTCGTCCTTGATCATTGTATCCGGAACGGTCTCACTTCTGTTAAAAACTGAAAACATCAATGTGGCAACAAACAAAGCGATAAAGATCAAATAAATCATAACAATTCTGCCCATATTATTCTCCCTGCAGATAAGGAAGCAATTTTAATGCCACACAGAACTCTTAGTTAGTTTCAAACTGAAGTGACTGATTTACAGCTATTTTAGAAAAATTTATTTATTATTATTTGAATTTGAAGATTACATTTACTGGTAATTTGTTGAATAATTCTTTCAATTAGTCAAAATGACAATTTTTTTTAGTTTCTGATATCTTCGTATATTGCCAGAATTCGATAATAACCGTTTCCACCACCACCTGTGAAAGTACTGCCAGACAGGTTTTCATCGAATTCCAGTAGAAAGCTTCCTCCTGTTTGACTCAAATCCACACCAGCAGCAAAAAGCGCTCCGAAAATGTGTGAATTACCAAGCCCCGTTATCTTGCCTGTTACCCAGATCACGCCTTCAAAATACAAATCCCCGTTGATTTTAAGATCACCTTCGATAATCAGTATTCCGCTTCCAGCAGCAGCAAGGCTGTTGTTAACAATATATGAACTCTGACCACTGAGGAAATTTATCCCATCCAGCGGGTTTGGATTTAGACCGACATAATTGGCGATTTCTCTCATTTCTTCAATTGTAATTCCGAAAATCTCTTCAAAGGTCGGGAAGGTATCGATCACTTCATTTCCGTCTATAAAGGAAGTTTTATTCTGGTAAAGTATTTCGTTTTCAGAAAGTACATCACCATGCACACCTTTCGAAGAAGTTGCCTTTCCTGCCAGCTCTATGGGACCCTTGGATGATATGGCATTATCAATATTTCCCAGTGTTACTGTGTTGGGTGGCGGTACTTCCAGAATTGCCCTGGCAATAGATGAAACTGTATTATTATTGGATGTATAGGTCACATAAGCATTAAGGATAACATTACTTGAGTCGTCATAAGCATAAGTAAGACTGTCTATCACTCCATTCTTAACAGCAAATGGAGTGGTAAATACTTTTTTATATACCGGGGCAGCATCAATATCTGATTTATTCGGTGATTGTGTCGGATCGTTCAATATCTTTATTCCGTATTGCATCGCGTAATTAGACAGAAGCTTAGATTCGTTTTGCGTATTTCTTAAAGCTATATCATCATATGAGATATCCGATCTGTTTCTTAATGATATAAATATAGTTGATAACATAATAACCATTAAAATTATTACTATCAATACCATTTTCCCCATAATATCTCCTCTTGATATAATTCATAATAATTTGTTAATCATTTAATACAAATAAATTACTGACTATTTCGTCAAGAACAATAATTTTTT
>LKUH01000280.1 GCA_001412425.1 Candidatus Cloacimonas sp. SDB | reverse complement strand
GCAGCATAAAATATTTGGCAATGTTCCGCGCGCTCCACATTGCCAAATATTAGTTAATGAAAGGAATAAATAATGAGATTAGAATTTACACCAACTTTTAAGACTTGACTATTTTTTGATAGATAATTTTATATATGAGTTATATGACACATATCCTAATTGCTTAGAACTCTATAAGTTAATTAAGAGGAAACCATGAAATTATTCATAATTATTATTCATATAATAATCTCAATTCCAATATTTTCTTTGCAGATAGTTGTCCCCCCTGGATGTCAATCATTGGCTGTTGCTGATTATGATAATGATAATGATAATGATATTATAATAGGGAATAAAGTCTTATGGGAAAATACAAATCCAAGATTAACTATACTCGAAAATATAGATGGATATTTTTCCATTATTGATACTTCATTCGTTTTTTGTGGAGGCAATGATATTTTAGCTGTTAACATTAATAATGATAATTTAACTGATTTTGTTGCCCTCGGAGCTGATTTTAGTTCTGGTGAAGCAACCAGGTTTTTAAGATCTTTCCTGAATGACGGAAATTTTGGTTTTGACTATACAGATGTTTTATTTGAAACAGATGAAGTAATTAGAAATGTATCAGGTGGGTACATTAATAGCGACTCTTTTGAAGATATTGTTGTAGATTCAAATGTTGGTGATTTTTGGTGTGTGCTATATAACGTTTCTGGATCATATTTAGAGCCAGAATACCATTATGAAAATCTGAATATTTTAGATATTGTTTGTAACACTCTGAATAATGATAATTTATTTGACGTAGTTATTAGTGGATGGGATACAAAATTTTATTTCTCCACAGGTACTGATTTTAATGAATTCTACATTGATCATATCCATACAAATAGCAATCTTAGTATTGTTGATTATGATTTGGATGGAGATAATGATGTCATAGGCTATATCAATAACATGGGGACTACTACATTAATTTATTACTACGAGAATATTGGCGAAAATGAGTTTTATCTGTCTGATACTCTGATTGTTAATCCTGGATTTTCAAATATATCATTTACTGACATGAATAATGACAATTACTATGATTTAGTTTGTTTTGGAGCACCTGGGTTATATATATATTATAATAATGGATCAAATGACTTTAATGAGTATGATAGTTATTATATTCCTGATTTAAGCAATTATTATTTTCCTCTTTGGTGTGGCGATCTTGATGGAAATTATACTCCTGATGTTGCAATCACTGCGGGGAATGGGCCCCGTTTAATCACTTTTTATAATGATGGTTTGGGAATTCTCTTGTCTGATCCTGTTTCAAGTAATTCAGATAATCAATCCTTGGAATGTAATTTAACTATATCTTGTTATCCAAATCCTGTAAATTCTGAAGTTTCTTTTTTGTTTGAGTTATTTGATTCAAGTTTTGTAAATTTTTCCATTTATAATATTAAAGGACAACTAATCTCTGTCCTTTTAAATGAAACCAAAAATAAGGGATTATGTAGTATTGTCTGGAATGGTGAAAATAATATAGGTTCTCTTGTTTCAAATGGAATATATATATATAGAGTGAAGATTAATGATAAGATGTTTAGTGGAAAATTTCAGTTATTAAAATAAATGGGGAGGTTTCAATGAAGTTAATACTGATAGGATTATTATTAATGACACCTTATCTTGTTTGTACAGTTACTCAAAATCAAGCTATTATTACTGTTATCGATACTGTCTTGGTAAACGAACTAGATAGTATAGATGTTTATGTTTCTAAAACAACTTTCGATAACGATGGTTTAGATTTAATTGATGATTCAACGATCATTGGTAGTTATGATGACTATTGGGCATTTTATATAGACAACTATCCAGGTACAAATTGGTCTCATCCATGTCGTTATCTTATATTAGATCAAACTACTGGTGATTATTATTTGATAAATAAAAGCCTATATCCTAAGGATTTATCCAATGAATTCCAATTGTGCCATACATATTTCGATACTACTCTGTCTACAGTAACACCTTCATCCGGTTCGTCGGGTACTACACTAAGAGAAGAGAATAATAATCTATATGCTGTGATTATCTCAGGTGTAGATTATGAAATAAGATGGTGGAACAGCATTTCTTATTTATATAGTGCTCTATTAGAACAAGGTTATCAAGAAGATAATATTTTTATACATTTTGCTTATGGATATTATAATGGGGAGAATGGGACTGATTTTGATGGTGACCAAGATCAAGAAGAAGTATATAGTGCGTATTTAGATACAATTAAAACAACTTTTAAGAATCTATCAGGTGAAACAAATGTCAGTTATCCTGATTTACAAGAGATACCAGTGTTAACCCCACATGACCAGTTATTAGTAGCTTGTCTCAGTCATGGACAAAGTGAAGGATACTATAGCGAAACACAACGTATACAGATACCTCCGCCAGGTGAGACAGAATATGATTTATGGGATTATGATCTGGAATTGCTAGTAAGAAATATTGATTGTAGCCAAATGATATTCTTTTTCCAAAATTGTTATGGTGGGGGCTTTATTCCAGAATTGGATGATAATCAAGCTCAATGTCAGAATCGATTAATTTTAACTGCATCTAGTCAAACTGAGTTATCTCAAGGTGAGTTACATTTCAGTTATACTTATGATTATAATCGGAATGTGTCAATCAATCTTGGACACTTTAGTAGTTTAATATTTTTCATAATTCCTTCACCATATTTTCGAT
>LKUH01000279.1 GCA_001412425.1 Candidatus Cloacimonas sp. SDB | reverse complement strand
AAAAATTCAACCTGCTGCCTATTACTACACTCTATTAAAATTTAAAGAACGTTTCTTGCTTTGACAATCCCTTGTCAATGCGACGTCATTTATATCATCTCCATAATTTTATAAATCACTTTCTTAGCCGATTAGCGCCAAATAGCCTGCTCTGCAGCACGATTCTATTCTGCATTATGGTTTCTCTGCCGGATCTAGTCCAGACATCGCGGTTGTTTTGCTGTTTTTCCTCTTCCTGCTGTTGTAAATAGTAGAAAACACCCATAATAGCAGCCTGTATTTTCTTTTTTTTCTTTTCCATAATCATTCTTTTATAATGGAATGTTCCCGTGTTTTTTAGCTGGAAGAATATCTTTTTTAGTATATAAAATTTCCAGTGCATCTATTAATCTGATTCGAGTTTCACTGGGTTTAATAACAGCATCAATATAACCTCGTTCTGCGGCAATATAAGGGGTATTAAAGATTTCCTCATATTCCTTGATCTTGGTTTCTCTCATCTTTTTAGAATCTTCAGCTTCTCTGATCTCTTTCCTGTAACTGGAAATAATATTAACTGCTCCCTGTGCCCCCATAACAGCTATTTCTGCGGTAGGCCAGGCAAATGCCATGTCATTGCCCAGATGTTGAGAACTCATGGCAATGTAAGCACCACCATAACTTTTTCTGGTGGTTACGTTAAGTTTGGGAACTGTGGCTTCAGCATAACTCCAGAGCAGCTTAGCTCCATGTCTTATTACTCCGTTCCACTCCTGATCAGTTCCCGGCAGATAACCCGGAACATCCACGAATGTTATTAAGGGAATATTAAAGGAATCACAAAAACGGATAAATCGGGCGATCTTATCAGAAGCATTTATATCCAGGCAGCCAGCCAGAAAGAGGGGTTGATTAGCAATAATACCAACCGTTCTGCCATTGAGCCTGCCTAATCCGACAATCGCATTTTCGGCATAAAGTGCATGAACTTCCAAAAATTCACCCTGGTCAACTACAGCCTGGATCACATCTTTCATATTATACCCGGCATTTGCATTATCCGGAATTATCGTTTCCAGTTCGGGACAGATCCTGTAACGATCATCTCCCACATTAAACAGGGGCGGGTCTTCCAGATTATTAGATGGTATGTAGCTTAAAATATGTTTTGCCTGCTCGATTGCCGCTTCATCATTTTCGCAGGCAAAATGAGCATTACCGCTTTTGATGTTACTGGTCATTGCTCCGCCCAACTCTTCAAAACTGGTTTCTTCACCTGTTACAGTTTTTATTACGGAAGGTCCTGTAATAAACATATGGGCAGTATTTTTTACCATGATGATAAAATCGGTCATTGCTGGCGAATATACAGCACCTCCGGCACAGGGACCCATGATCAGGGAAATCTGAGGAATAACTCCGGAAGCTCTTGAATTACGAAAGAAAATATCGCCGTATCCTTTAAGAGAATCAATTCCTTCTTCCACCCTGGCACCACCTGAATCGTTCATGCCAATTATCGGTACTCCGGCTTTTAATGCCAGGTCCATTACTTTAACTATCTTACCGGCATGTTTTTCACCCAGTGATCCGCCGCGGGAAGTAAAATCCTGAGCATAAGCAAATACAGGTCGCCCGTGAACCATGCCATATCCTGTAATAACGCCATCGGATGATATTTCCCTGGTCTGCATGTCGAAGTTAACAGAACGGTGTTTTACCATCATATCAAGTTCTTGAAAGGTACCTTTATCAAATAAAAGGTCCAGCCTTTCTCTGGCTGTCAGTTTTCCCTTATCATGCAGTTTGGCAATTCTCTCTGCACCACCCATTTCTTTAATTTTATTTTCTCTTTCAGTTAATTGCGCAATTTTTTTTGAAACCTTCATTATCAATCTCCTGTTTAAAAGTTTCTTTTAAAAAATAATCATTATTACTTATTTCAGGTAAGAAATCTGAAAGGCAGTTATTATGTAAAGCAAAAAAGACAATCCGGAATATGATGAGGCACCCCGTAACTCCCGACATGCCCCCATAGTTGAAATGTAGCTCATAGTGCAAATTTTTATGGGGCAGGAATAATTTCAAAGGTGTTGTCAGTTATTGAATAAAGGATATAAAAAATTAGGGACTGGATTGGTTAATATTCTTGCGTAGTTATTATGCAGATGAGTGAATTTTACAAAAATTTATTTCTGGTGAAACAGGAAAACCTGAATTAAGAATCAGGTCTGGAACTGGTTTTTACAATTCCTCCAGCTCCTCCAATTACAATTAATGTCTATTCATAATTTCTGTTTACGATTGTTTTGTCGGACAACAGGTACTGTTGTTCCGGAATCAAGATTAAAGATGATCTCAGCTGAACTTCCTTTTAACTCCATCGCCTTCTTTAGAGCCAAGGCTACTGTATCAAATTTTCTAATAAATATTTTAGCCAATATTTCTCTTTCAATTTCGGTAACCATCCACAGACTGAAATTTGTCGAAAAATCGGCCAATTTAGCAGCTTTGTGGTATCCCAGTTTATAGCCCTGTCTGATTTTCTCAAAAACATCTTTCGGGTTTTTACAGGAACTTAATAATTTATAGAATTCATCTTTACCGATGCCTCCCCGACATTCCGAAACCAGAATGAGTATGCCATTATCTTTCAGGGCAGCTCTGGAATTTTCTACTCCCTTCTGAGCCTGATAAAGATCCAAATTCAGCGGGGGTTTTACTACTGAAACCATTATATCAGCTTTTTTTTTACAGGGTCGCGAGTAGATCTCTTCAGCTTTTCGGGCGGCATATTCAAAAGTTGTCTGCCAATTACCTGCGGCAATATCACATATCCGGTTATTACAATCCGTCACTGTCATTACCGAAAAGATCTCTTTATCAATCTTTTCTGCGGCTTCCATCATGTCTTCATGTACCGGATTTCCTTTTAGCCTCAGGATCTGCGCATCAGGGTCCAAAGCCAGGGCATGATTTTTTTCAATACTTTCGTAAGAAGCTATTCCGGGTTGAAAACTCTTTCTTCCGCCGGTAAAACCTGCAAAATAGTGAGGTTCAACTGAATTGACATTGATGATCTTATCAACTTCGGAAATGATCCGGTTAAATTTCACCGGAACTCCTCGGCTGGTAATTCCCAGATCTTTCATTGGATCCCTGACAGCATCATGAACATGAATACTTTTTCTGTTGGAAATAATTGATGAACCAAATATTTTTTTTAATTCATCTTCTTCAGGGGCTACATGAGCCCCTGTGGCAACTATGAATTTAACCTCGCATTTCTGCCAGTATTCGGAAAGAACTTTCAGGACCTTTGCCGTAGGTGTCGCTCTGGTAGCATCGTTTACTATTACTAACAGCTTTGTGCCATCTTTAAGAAAATCTTTCAGCGACTGGGATTGAAGAGGATTTCTTAACGCTTCCCTGATTAAATCAATTTCGTCTCCGGCATTTTTTTCTTTTGGAGTAATTATATCAATCAGATTAGATCGGTTAATTTCCAGTTTTTCTAAGACATTACCATAGGTAATTTCTAAATTCATTTAATACCTTCCTGAATTAAATTAACCCATAAAATAAATCAAGGCTGGAATATAAATCATACCGAGCAGTAAAGAAATGGAGACCAGATTTGCTGCAAATTCCTTATCAAGCTCTTCCAGCAGAGAAAAAACCAGGGTGTTATAGCCTACAGGAGCCGAAGAACAGATAATGATAATAGTTCTGATCATACCGGTGATATTTAAAATTGATGTAAGCAGCAGGCTGATAAGAAATCCGCCAAATATTCTAACCGAGAACACCAGCAGCATCCTGGAGCTGTTTTTCATTTTCGGTTTGAAATACACGCCCAGCGACAACATAACAAGAGGGATAGTGGGAAGTGAAAGAAGTTCGAAGAAATTTTCCAGCATATGCGGCAAATTGAAACCGGTAAGATTAATAATTATTCCGGCAATTAAAGCCCAGATAGGCGGAAGTAAAAGAAATTTTCTAATCTTGATGCCTTCTCTGTTGGCGGGAGAATATCTCATGGCGATATAGTAGACAAAAGTAAAAATTAAAATTCCAGTACCGAATTGATATATGGTAGCAAAAGCAAATCCCTTCTCTCCAAAAGCGGAAAGTATAAAAGGAAAAACGAAAGCAGTATTCATGATCATTGATCCGACGAGAAATGTACCCCGGGTTTCTCTTGATAACTTGATTTTTCTGCTTATCAAGAGTGCAATGAAATAAGTCGTCATTATTATAATAACAGGTATAAAGGGAATATAAACATGTTTCCAGGAAAGAATAATTTTCTGAGTTGAGATAATGGTAAGTGCGGGCAGACAAACATAGAAAACAAGTCTTAAAAAAAGATCACTATCGGA
>LKUH01000278.1 GCA_001412425.1 Candidatus Cloacimonas sp. SDB | reverse complement strand
AATTTAGGAAAAAATATCTGTCAGATTAATTGAAGGCAAGATATTGGGAAATATGAAGTTCAATGATAATATAATTAACCTTTAATCTCCCAGATCGTAACATTTTCTGTATCTTTAAGTTGAATATTTAGTTCAGACAGAGAGTTCCTTATTTTATCTGCCATTACCCAGTTTTTGTTTTTCTTGAATTCAGCCCGGGCTAAAATCAGCAGTTCGATCAATTCTTTCTGTACACCTAAGTTTTCATCATTGCCTTCCAGATCAATTACTCCCAGAACTGAATTAATTTCTCTGAGAAAATCCATGATCTTCTGAGCATTCATTTTACTGATCTTATTATCGGAAATCAGTTTGTTACTTTGCTTAATTAAGTCGAAAATTACTGATAACCCCCCCGAAATATTCAGATCATCATCCAGATATTTCTCAAAATTGCTTTTGTAGTTTTCCAGCATTTCTTCCACATTAACCTTTTCATTATCCACTGTTTTTAATTGTGAAATGAAATTGTGAATCTTGGTTAAAGTATTTTCAGCAGCTTTCAAACCCTCAAAGGTAAAATTGAGGTTTTGCCTGTAATGTCCCGAAATAAGAAAATACCTTAGAGCCAATAGTGAATATCCCCGATCTTCAATATCTTGAAGCGAAAAAACATTACCCAGTGATTTACTCATTTTACCGCCATTTACCAATAGATGCTTAATATGTATCCAGTAATTAACGAATTTCTTTCCGTTAGCTGCTTCAGATTGAGCAATTTCACATTCATGATGAGGAAATTTATTGTCTTCACCGCCTGTATGGATATCTATGGTCTCACCCAGGTATTTATTGGCCATTACAGAACATTCCAAATGCCAGCCGGGATAGCCGCTACCCCAGGGAGATTGCCACTGCATAATATGGGCAGGATTGTGGATCCAGAGAGCAAAATCGTAAGGATTCTTTTTCTCAGGAATAATCTCAACTCGTTTTCCTGCAATCAGATCTTCCAGAGAATTACCCGACAACTTACCGTAGTCAGGAAATTTCGCAAGATCATAGTAAATTGATTTATTTATCTCATATGCGTAGCCCTTTTTCAGCAAAATTTGAATAATTTTAATCATCTCATCAATATGTTCTGTTGCCCGGGGATACTTATCAGCTTTATTTATTTTCAGCCTTTCAATATCCTGCTTAAATGCTTCTTCATAAAATTTTGCTATTTCTCTGGGATCTTTATTCTCTTCTTGAGCTCTTTTTTCCAGTTTGTCTTCACCTGCATCACTGTCATTGGTGAGGTGTCCCACATCAGTGATATTCATTATTTGCTTAACCTGATACCCTTTATGGATAAGATATCTTTTCAGCAGGTCTGCTACCAAAAAAGACCGATAATTACCAATAGACTGTATTCCGTAAACTGTTGGGCCGCAGTTGTACATAGTCACCAAACCTGGTTTTATACTTTTGAAAATCTCTTTTCTTTTGGTCAGAGAATTGTATAATTTCATTGTTATTCCTTAATTTTATTAGCTAGCAAAGTAACTGCACTGTCACCATAATCTTTATCATAAATTTTATAACAGGACCATTCAGTCTTTAAGGTTTCGTTTTTCGATCTTTCTATAATAATCTTTCCGTTTTCAGTCAGGAGATGATTATTGAAGATCAATTCAACAGTAGGATTTATCAGGTCTTTATTGTAGGGTGGATCAACAAATATAAAATCAAAATTCCCAGATTCAAATTTCAGATATGGAGCAACTTTTTTTTTATGGATTCTGCAGATTTCTGCACAGTTCAGCTTTTGGAGATTAGCCTTAATAGCCTTTATGGAGTTTTCGGACATATCTACGAATACTGCTGTTTTGGCTCCTCTGCTCAGGGCTTCGAGACCCAGAGATCCACTTCCCGCATAAAGATCAAGAGTATGTTTATCTTCACAGTCTCCTAAGACAGAAAAAATAACTTCTTTCAAAAAATCTGTAGTTGGTCTGGTATTTCTGCTTTTCACAGAAATGAGTTTAGCTTTTTTAAATTTTCCAGCAATAATTCTCATATGTCTTTTTTTGAAAATTTGAATTTAATTTCCAATTGCTGAGGTTTGAATTTGAAATTGGGACAACCCAGCAAAATTTTGTCAGAACTTTGTTTACATTCATTAATGCATTTTGCGCATAATTTATTTATATCAGGAATTTTCTTCGTTTTCTTTAGTGCCATGGGTCGAATTAGAATTATTCCTTTCCAGGTGGTAACTGTTAAGACTTCTCTGGTTTATTTCAGTTGATTTTTGCTTTTCAGGCTCATATACATCTTTTATGATATCAAGTTTTGCTGAGCCAGGTTTTAAATCAAAATCGTCTAAAAGCGATTGCGAATTATCATTCAACTTACTGTTAAATTGTTCAAGTTCTTGCAGTAATCTATTTTTTTCCAGTTCTAAACCTGTTTCATCAGTTGATGTGACCGTTTCATACTCCTCTAATTGCTGCAGTTTTAATTTTTTTTCAATAGCGTCTAATTCATCATAGCTTATTGAGGTTTCCTGATCATTGATTTTCTTTTCGACTTCGATATCATTTGTGTCTGTCTCACCACTATTATTTTCTGAAGTATTAAAAACAGGAATTTCGGAAGTATCTTGATCAGAATTAGTAATATGGACATTTGACCCGGGGATTATTTTAAAATAACGCAGTTCATCTTTACTGAATATCTGGGAAATTGTTGTATTGTAATTACGATTTATGTTTTTAAAAATGATATCAGTAAGCTGTTGGATTTTGTTTTCAAGTTCTTCTGAGTTTTGATTTTTATTAAGTTTGAAATAAATATTTACAGCGTCAATCAATTCATTTTGAGTTTCATACAGTTTTGCCAGTGTCAAAGTTGGAGTTATTTCGTCTGTCATTTTAATCTCCCAGGTAAATATCTGACCTAATTTTATCAAGTGTTTTAATGCCGATGCCTTTAATCTGAAGAAGCTCATCAACCTCAGAAAATCTACCTAATTTATCTCTTAATTTCACAATTTTTCCAGCTTTATCAGGTCCAATGCCCTTTAATTTACATAACTCTTTTTCGTTTGCTGAATTGAGATTGATCTTTATATTATCAGGTGTTTCGTTTTTTTCAGCGATTTCTTTGACTGGCGTTATATTTTTCTCATTTTCAAACTCATAAAACCAGTTTTCTATTTTCTGGTAGGAAATTTCTCCAATACCTTTAATATTAAGCAGTTCGGAGCGTGAAGAGAACCCATTGGTTTCCCGGTAATTAATTATATCGGCAGCTCTTTTTTCGCCAATGCCCGGAATGGAGGTCAATTCTTTTGCAGTCACAGTATTCAGGTCGAATTTTATCTCAACATCTTCAGCTATTTTAAGTGAATCGATGGCATTGGAATCATTCTGCGCGACCAAACCTGAGTAATTCAATAAAATTCCCAAGAATGCAAAAAAAAGAAGAAATAGTAGAACTTTCTGCTCATCTTCAGTCAATAGTCTATTAAGAATATTTTTCATTATTCCGAATAAATAATGTCTGTAAGTGTTTGTCCCACAGCCTGTAAGGATAATGCGGAGCATTTATCGGGAGTATCTTCCAGAGTGTGCCAGTAGGGATAATCGAAATCAATAATAACAGCGGCATTGAAGCCTGCAGCAATAAAAGCAGAATGATCGTCGTAGACGTAAGATCCGATTTTCTGTTTAAATTGATCATAATCCAATTCTCTGGCTTTTTGCCATATTTCTTTCACCAGGGTTGGAGAATTGTGGTAAGAATAATATTCCATGGGGATCTCATTATTTTTTTCTCCGACCATATCAACGATTATCACTTTTTCTGGTTTTCTTTCTTCAAACGTTTCTACGTAATATTTGGAACCCAGACACCAGGTGTTATTGTTACCATAATCTCCCATATCTTCCAGATCAAAGAATACAAGATCTATGCCAAATTGTTCAGGTGATTGTTCTGCCAATAAGTCAGCAAGTCCCAGAAGTACAGCAACACCGGAAGCAGCATCATTCGCTCCTATAATGGGAGTATTATGTAACGAGGTGTCTTCTTCTTTATCAGCCCATGGTCTTGTGTCATAATGGGCACCGAGCAGAATGCGACGTCCCATCACCGGGTTGAATCTGGCAATTATATTTATGCCTGTTAAATTATTACCTCTAATTTCTGCTTCAAATATCTGCTCTTCAATTATCGCACCGGTAGTCTCAAGTTTTGAAATAATGTATTCCCGGCATTGTTCAATTTCCATAGATCCGGGATATCGGGGTCCGAGTTCACACTGTTCGACCAGGTATCTGAAAGCATTATCAGAAGAAAAAACTGGTAT
>LKUH01000277.1 GCA_001412425.1 Candidatus Cloacimonas sp. SDB | reverse complement strand
CCCTATTGTACAATGTTTTGGGAAAAAAGTAGAACTAGATGGTGAATTTATTTGGGACGGAAGTCTAATACCACCAAATGAAAGTCAAAAGTTGTTATCATATCTACCGCTGTGTTATGGTGCAGATGGAGTATTTTATTATGTATTTGAAAATTCAGGAACCCCAGATGATCCATATACGTCAACTAATCTTGATATTGATATTTCCATACATGATCAAGATGAAACAGATGATAATAACAGAACGGATGGTCAGTATTATCAATATAGTCTTGTAAACAATCTATATGGTACAGGTTGGATTGAAACGCCTCAGTATCAGGAAGTAATTGAAGCAAATGAAAAAATTATTAGTTATGGAAAAGTAATAAAGAATTTTACTTGGGAAGAAGATAAGACTGCAACATTAATGCCTGAGATTACATCCTTTAATTTATCAAATCCTTACTACTCGTTTGTTAATATAATTGCTCGTGATACGACAGGTATTTCACAGCATCCAAATTATAATGAAGGATACCAAGGATTTGTAGAATGTTCAGTCTATGAAGACGGAATTTCAAGTTATTTCATGCTTGTTAATCGTAGAGGAAATTTTCCCTTAGATCAATTTGTTGATGAATATGGAAAATTAAATGGGTCACTTCCCAATTTTCCTGAATTTGACACTAATGATGCTTTCGTGATTGCTGAAGGACAAACTGTTTCCTTCACTTTTAATGACAACAATTTTGCCTTAGTAGATATTTATAATAACAGTATTTTCCTTGTTGATTCTGAACCAAATACAATTGATGTATCTATAGATGCAGGTGAAGGGATACTATTAAAACTTATAAGGATTGCACCCTCATTAATACAATCAAACGTTTACTTAAGTGAAGTATATATTCCTCATGATGTGACCATACAAAATGGTGCTTGTTTAATAATTTCTCATGGATGTTATATAACAGACGATATTAATATTACCGTTCAAGAAGGTGGGAGCTTAATATTCTTAGATTCAGAATGTAAAATAGGCAATTTTTCTAGTATAAATGTATATGGTGATTTATCCGTTATAGACTCAGATCTTACTTCACTTTATGAAAATAGATGGGGTGGAATTACATGCCATAATAGTACAATAAATATTGAAAATTCTACCATTTCAAATGCTGTGTCAGGAATTGCAATTAATGAGGGATCCGTAACAATTGATGGAAGTGAAATATCAAATTGTTCTACTGCTCTCGAAGTCATAGATAGTAGTAGCCTAGACATAGTTTCGAGTATTATTAATATACCTGAAAATGGAGCTGGTATATGGAATCCTAATATTGGTTTCGAATCTGATATATCAATATCTGGAACAGAAGAACTTCCAACTGTATTTCATGGACTTACAGCTCAAAGCGGTACAGGTATTAACTCATATTCATTTATAGAAGAAACAGATAAGAATCTAGCTTGTACTTATACTAACTTTGATAATTTATTTAATGGTGTTTCAATAATGCATGATGTTAAAACAGATTATGAATTTGAGAACTGTTATTTCACAAATTGCAATATTGGAATAAGCTTATTTGGATTAGGAACTAGTCAAGTCTTAAAAGTTGGTGTAAATTCTAATCTCATTATTTATTCCTTTCATTAACTAATATTTGGCAATGTGGAGCGCGCGGAACATTGCCAAATATTTTATGCTGC
>LKUH01000276.1 GCA_001412425.1 Candidatus Cloacimonas sp. SDB | reverse complement strand
ACCAAATTACCCAAAAAGTTGCCGCTAACGGTAACTGCACGCAAGTTGGAGCTCGCGAAAACTTGGTGCAGAGTTACAAGCAGCTTAAAATTATTTCAAACACAAAACCTTGGAAATAATGACATTCCCATTTTGCTCTAGCCTAACAAAATACTGACCACTGGATACTTTCCTACCGAAATCATCTTCTCCATTCCAAACTATATTCAACAAACCTTTTGAAGCATAAGCATCTAAAATTGTTCTGATCACTTGTCCTTTTAAATTATAAATTTTCAGTTTAATGATTCCCGATTCTGATAACTTCAGTTTAATGTTGGTAGTAGGATTGAAGGGATTAGGGTAACAGTTGATATCAGTTTTATTTATAGGAATTTCAATATCTTGAGATACAACGGAGTCCTGGTATTCATATGCACCCATGTCTATTGTATCTCCTGAGATACGGGGATTTCCTGCCAGATCGAACTCAGGAAGTATTATCCCATCAGGTAAATCTAATGTTCCAGTATCTATACAGGGAGAGTTCTCAGTTAACATATAAGGGAATTCTCCTTCATTCTGCCAGAGGGGATCTGTATCCAAATTACCATCCAACCAGTAAACTTCATTCCAAGTATGAACGTTCTGTATACCTTCACATCCTCCATCGACTAATGAATTCTGAATTGTAACGGATGCAGGATTGTCAGAATATTCATTATCAATATAGATCTCTGATGGAGAATCCCCATAAAGCACAGAATTATATATATTTATGCTTGAACCTGAGCCTTCCGAACTTATTACAATTGGACCTCCGCTATTAGGTGAAGTATTATTGCCAATAGTACAATTAATAATTGTTAATTCAACATTATACTTAACATATATGCCTGAGCAACGTACAGGATATTCACTTTGATAACTGTTGTTATCTGTTATCTCACAATTTATCAATGTTGCATTTTTTGGATTAAAACTGCTATCACCTAATAACATCTGGTATACTGTTCCATTAGAAGGATCGTGATCGTTATTACAGAATTTAGAATTCTCAATTAATATATCTATCTCTGGCTGGTTGCTGCTGGATGGGCGTAATGTAGGACTATGATTATTTAAGGAAATCACATTATTCATGTAGATGTCAACATTGTAAAGTTCAAGTAATCGACGTCCAGTACAAGTGAAATCAGTTATTATTACGTCTTCAATATTGATAAAATTGTTAGGTCGTGAACGTACATTAACAAACATACAAGCTGCAAAGCTATTTTCTCCATTGCCATGGGTAAAAGTAATATTTTTTATTGTATAATTAATTGCACTGTGATAATTGAATAAATGCATCGCCAGATCCTCGGCATCAAGAATCGTATTATCCATAGATTCTCCAATCAGGGATACATAGCCCCGAGTACATAAAGGAAAGAAATTATTATTTAGTGATCTTGAATAAGTACCATTTTTAATGTGGATAGTATTGGGATGAAGTGAATCTGATTTTACCAGGGAGAGGGCATAATTAAGCGTAGCCAGTGGTTCATCTTCTGTAAGACCATTGTTATTGTTGTCACCATCTGTAGCAACATAAAGATCACTGTTTATTGGAGTTAGTTTTGCGTTTTGGATATGCATTGTAACATCATTAAGAGGTTCAGCAAATGTGTCGGTTGACATAATAAAATAAGCATCAGGCTCAAAAACAGTAAATGTATCCACATATACTTCCATAGCAGGTGAACTATATGCTTTCAATATCTCACAACCTCTTCCTGCGTAATTGAGGTAAATGTTGCACAAATTGTTTTGATCAAAATAAATTTCAGAATATTCTCTTGTTGATATACCTCCCCCCCCATCTGCATAGTTCCCTATTATATCTACGTCGGATAATGTTATCTGAGAATTACGGCAAAATATACCTCCGCCGATTTCAGCATAATTACCAAAAATGTTACACGCAATTATCGAGGTTTGGCTGTCCATGAACAGAATAGCGCCACCGTGTGATGGGCAACCCTCATACCAGGGACTACCGGAACCATTAGTGATAGTAAAACCACAGAGTACAGTAGTGCTGTCTTCACCTGACATTATTCTTACACAACTACCGTTCTGATTGCCGTTGATAATCGTCTCATTTACATAATCTTCTTCCTGGGTGGTTAGGAAAAGACTGCTTACTGTGATGTTCTTGCCAATGAAATCTATGTTCTCGAAATAAGTTCCTGGATGTACTAATACCGTGTCTGCATCTACTGCAGAATTTATCCCTTCCTGGATTGAAAGAAAATCTCCTGCTCCTGTTTGATCTACAGTAATAATGTTAGAAAACAATAAACCGCAGACTAACAGCATAAATATGTGGATCAATATATTCTTTTTCATAATTTCCTGAAATATGTGAGGTGGCTGAAAAGCCACCTCACCGTTTAATTTACTTCATTAATAACATCTTACGAGTGATCTCTTTACTGCCGGTTTTTAATTTATACATGTATAAACCTGAACTGACAGTGTTACCATTCTTATCTTCTCCTTTCCAGGTGAATTGGAAATTGCCGGATGGTGAAGAACCTGAATATAGAGTTGTTACTTTTTGACCTTTCAGATTATAAATAGAAAGCTCTACATGCTCAACTGCTTTTGCAAGTGAAAACTCGATAGTAGTATGAGGATTGAACGGGTTAGGATAGTTATTGGATAAAGTAATATTATTTAGTTCCGGAGCATCTTCCTGGCTTGAATTATTTCCAAATCTTACTAACGAATATTCCTGATTACCCGGTATTATCAGGCTCTGTTCAAATTTCCCGGAATATTTATCAAAAATGTAGTAGTCTTTTAAAGGTTTTGAACTTCCTCTTTCTTCCACGATCTCAAACGTATAATACCCGGAACTTCTGCTTGTATCTTCCGGATATACCAGAACCTGAGCACAGGAATCTTCCACGGTAACAGCTCCTACGCAGGTTTCATCCTGGAAAACTCCAATCTCAGTTACTGTAGATGGTACATCAACAAAATCGATTGCTTCGTAATCGGGAGTTTCCGAATAGGTAAAAGATTCAGATTTAATTTTATCTCTAGGTGTACTAATTTCCAATGAATTGTTCCACTGAAAATCTTCAACAGTATCATTGAACATGACCATGTAACCCTTACCATACTCCAGCCTTAGGTAATCCGGTGAAGTTGCAATTGGTATTTTTGTGTCATCACCTCTCTGGTTATTGGCAGGTGAATAGAACCAGTCTTCGGATTTAACTTTTTCCACATATTGCCAGAAATCGTTATCCGTACCATCACCAAACGCATCTTTCATGCTTTGTGGATATGGTATCCAATAACCCAACCAATAGTAATCACCGGGTTCCATGGGAGCAAAATCCTCAAGGGTGTAATCTATCGGAAGCCTGTCTCCATCCACTATAAGTATTCTTTCATCCTCGGGTTGAATCTTAATTTTGTAAAGCAGATGACTCATTGCAGGGTAATCAATACTCCATTGATATCCATTCCAAAACACAACTGGATGATCCTCATTATCATCTAAATGATAAACATTAATTCCAGTAATTCCGTCGAAAGGATCAATATCATTTAATACAGTTGGTAGGTCTTCTATATTATTTTCTAATCTTGGGAAGGAAGTCCAGGCAATACCTTCGTCAAATCTATGTATGTCGTAATCGTGGTGGAAATAATAACAGCCCATGTCTGACACTGTAATATCTTGATCAAAAGGTAAAGTTGGATCACCAGCATCAATGCAGGGACTATTAATTGTTAATGTATACTCATTGATCTGGAATAATGGGTTTTGGGTAAGTAAAAATTCTGAATTAACTATATTCGAACTTCCCGCTATTCCATTAATACCATTTTGTAAACATGAATAATTAATATCGATTTCATTTATTAGAATTTGGTCCAATGAGATATGGATCTGTTGGGGATAATTTTGAGCTGTGTTGCCGTAAATAATGCAATTATTTATATCAATGTCCATAGGATATGATGTTGAATCATAGTATCTATCAAACCATAGACCTCCTCCTGCTACGTCAGTGGAGTTGTTACAAATTGTACAATTTACTAATTCAATAGAACTATATCCCCCAACATATCCTCCTCCGCAATCAGCGGTATTATATGCAATTAGACAATCTTTAATCAATGACACATCTTCATAGTAATTAGAGTAGGTGATTCCCCCTCCATAAGATTCACTTGTGTTATTTAATATCTCATTATTGGATATGGTAGTTTTCCCATTAGATCTTATGCCGCCGCCTGAAGCTGGTATTACTTCATTATTTTCTACTCTGTCATTTACAGTATTGTCATGAATATAGTTTTCTTCAATCAAATAATGATATTGATTTGCAGTAATTCCAATTCCCCCTCCTCTATGACTAACGTTATTATAAATTTCGTTCCCAATAATATTTACTTCAAATCTTTGATTATCTCCCCCAACACATCCAATACCACCTGAATCATATTGAGAACTATTTGAGAAAATTGAATTGTTCTGTATATTACCTCTAGCAATATCAAAGAAAACACCCCCACCTTTATCTTCAGAATCGTTATCGTTTATAATACAATTATCAATAATACAATACCCATTATTAATATACATACCAGATCCAGAGAAAACAGACGAGTTGTTATATATTTTACAATTATATATTTCACTTGAAGCTTTTTCAATATAAACTCCACCACCATATGAGTTGGATGTATTACTGTATATATAATTGTAATTCAGTATAATATTTAATGAAGGATATGAATTATTAAAAGAATATATCCCATGTCCATCATTTAAATCAACAGGATGTCCGTTTATTATTGAAAAACCTTCAATTATAATTTGGAATTCTCCGGTTTCACAGTTGATAATTTCAATAGCATTTTGATATGTACCTGCGTCGATAAATGTATTTTCAATATTGTATGTATTTGTGGGGTCATTAATATCAAATTCACTATGAATGTATAAATTCTCAGTAAGATTATTTAGTGAATTAATAATTATATAATCATAATTACCCACTTTTACTATTATTTCTGCTCCTGAATTAGAATTATCTAATGCATCCTGAATTGTTAAGAAATCACCTGTGCCATTTTCATCAACTACAAAAACAATTGAAAATAATGAAAGATATAATGATAATATAATAAGGGTGCAATACAATCTCATTTCTCCTCCTATAAAGAATTAAAGGTTTTGTTGTAATTGTTTTTTTCAAGCTAAATTTGTAATTTCAACTTATAAAACACAATTTACTTTGATTATTAAATTAATTAAGAACTATATTTCTAATGCAATAATAAATTTAGAAAAGTGAAATGATATAATTTTTATGAACCTTTCATTGTTTTATCCTCCTGTTTAAGTTGCTTGTAACGGAATCTGCACGCAAGTTTGAGCTCGCGAAAACTTGGTGCAGAGTTA
>LKUH01000275.1 GCA_001412425.1 Candidatus Cloacimonas sp. SDB | reverse complement strand
ATTGCGTGAAATCCAATATGAGGAATTTACACACAAATTTGGACTTGACTGTGTTAACTTCAAATTCACTTGGCAGTTTACCTAAAAGAATACTTCTTAAGCCATTTTTTAACCGAATAGAATCGAGGGCTGAGCAATATAAAAATACAATTTGAAAGAAAAGATCTTCAAGTGTAATTGATTGGTTGTGTTCAACAAATAGGTTCTGAGCTTCAATAAATCTGTTAATATTATTTAGGCTCAGCTTTTCTTTTATTAAATAAAATGGTAACTCATATCCAGACTTAAAAAAATCATTTTTGTTTAATCCTAATTTATCACGTTTTTCTACGTTAGGTGATATTCTAAAAAAAACCTCTTGGCCTAATTGAATGTCTTCGTTAATGTGATAGTCCATATTAAGCGGTAATTTGTGTAATATTTTTTTAATGTTTCCAACAACCTTATCAACATCAGATTCAGGGCTTAATTCCGACAATAATTTCTCAGTTTCATTTTCGATTTCATTGGTCATTTCAACACCACATCCCTTAGGCTATCAAAATTATTTGCCACTTCAAGTTTAATATCTTCTCCCAGTGACTGGAAATGTCTCTTACCACATTGGATCTTACCTTTCTCAATAGGACGCAGGAATTCCCAGGAGATAGCTCCTTTTGTTTCTATAACAAAGAACAGCTTTTCTTCACCATTCATTTCCCAGAGGATTGCCCAGTCCGGATTGTAGGAGCCTAAAGGAGTATTGATCTTGAACCAGCCAGGTAGCTTTGCATAGACCTTAACGTTCTCACTTCGTTCAAATTCTTCAGCCATCGTTTTCTCAACAGCTGAATCATAGACAACGTAATTATAAGGAGACTTATTGCTTTCAATCATATCTTGACGAAGATGTCCGAACAACTCTTCGTTCTCAAATAATTCCTGTTTATATATTTCATGGTCACCGATCTTTTCGTATTTTATTCCATCCACAATAGTGTGCTGCATCTGTGTTCTAATTATGCTGATGGTTTCATCTATAAACTTCTGAGGGTTATTTTTGAAAGCATCCAGGCGGTTACTTTTGATCAGGATCTCAACAATAGATTTCCTGGTAAGATTAGTTTCGTTCTGCAGATAGCTGACAATATCCGGCAGTTCTTGCGTTGGATCCGTTATAAGAGAAGTTGTATGCGTTATATCGGTTGCACTGGTACCACCACGGGAGATCTCTGTTTTGGCTTTAGTATAGATGAATTTCCCTTTTCCAGCAATTAGATTATCCCGAATATCTTTTGCGCATTTATTGATCAGATTTTCCGTATCAAATTTTACAGAGTAAGTTGTTTTGAATTTGATCTTATTCCAGAGCTGTTTAAATTCCGGGCTGAGAAATACTCCTTTGTTTACGTTGATCTTTCTTCTGTCTTCAGCATTTTTAACGTTTAGTTTACCAGCTACCTTACGTAAAGTCTTTTTAATCTGACCTTGAACCGGCTGGAATTCCTGTGGGATATCAACATCATCTTCTTTCAAATCCAATCTTAGAAGATCTAATACTTTACCTTTATCGTTGATGTAGCCCTTCATAAGGAAAAATTTCCAGAGTTCTTCTGATTTCTGATGACCCAAGTATTCAGGATCTTCTCCTTCCAGACCAACTACAACATTAGCAAAAGAGTGATCTTCCAGATAACCGAAACGGATTCCCTCTTCCTGCTCAATTTCCTTCTGCAGCTTACTGACAAAATCATCATAAGATTCATTTGCCATTACTGTAAGAGTATTAACATCAAATCCCTGAATTCTATCACCAGACTGATTTACCGCTAAGCGTAATCCTCTTCCGATCTCCTGTCGTTTCTTCATTTCAGAAGTTGTTTCATTCAAGGTGCAGATCTGGAACACGTTAGGATTATCCCAGCCTTCCTTTAAGGCAGAATGGGAAAATATAAAGCGCAGATTAGAAGCGAAACTAAGCAGCTTTTCTTTGTCTTTCATAATAAGACTGTAGGTGTCATCATCTGCCTGAGTATCACCACGGGTGTCTTTAGCTTTTCCTTTCTTATCAATTGAAAAGTAACCCTCATGAACCTTAGAGACATGCATATCCAGGTCTTTTATATTCTTGATTATATTGCTGAATCTTGGGTTTTTAATAATTCTGCGATACTCTTCCTGGAACATGTGAGCATACTTGCCGCCAACATCATTCCCTTCTTCATCGTATAGCCGATAGTTCGAAACCTTATCTATGAAGAACAGACTGAGCACCTTGATGTTCTGAGGATTTAGTATCAGCTCTTTATTGAGATGTTCCTCAATTGTTTTCTGGATCTGTGTACGTTTATATACATCGTCATCAATTGTACCGATTGAATGTCCAAGTCGAACGATTTCCGGCCGGGAAGTGAAGTCTATGTATTCGTTTTCAGGTTCGCAATAAATATCACGAATTATATATCCTTCATAAATTTGACGGTTCGTGATCTCCATTAAGTCATCATTCTGTTTTATCTGTTTTGAGGTACGTTGAATATTTCCTTTTTTATTCACGTCCAGTTCCACTTTTGCAGTGATAGGAGACGTTTTATTATTTACTCCGAGTAGTTTGATATAAGGCTTATTATGATAGTTCTCTACTTCCAGTGAGGCAACTTCGATCTGTTTTACCAGTTTGCGCTCGTAAGCATCAACCGAATCCAGTTTATACATGAGATTATATTTTTCTCGATGAGTAGCAGAATAACGCAACGTACAGAGCGGGTTTAAAGAAGCGATTGCTTCTTTAGACTTAGGAGTATTATCAACACTTTGGGGCTCATCTATGATTACAATGGGATCTGTTGATTTGATCAGTTCAATGGGCGGATAGCCCAATTTGTCGTGGTAGCGGTGGATGATGTTAGCTTTGGTTTCTTTAGCGGGATCAGTGAAGCTTCGGCGAAAAGCATCGATATTTATTACCATAATCTGGATGTAATCGTTTGTAGCAAAGCTGCGCACCTGTTCTAACTTCTGGGAATCATAAGTGAAGAAATCGTAGGTTACGTTATCATATAATTCCTTGAAGTGATCCCGGGTGATCTGCAGAGACTTGTTCACACCTTCTTTAATTGCAATGGAGGGTACAACAATAATGAATTTGGTAAACCCAAAACGTTTGTTCAGTTCAAAAATTGAACGCAGATATACGTAGGTCTTACCTGTGCCGGTCTCCATCTCAACGGTGAAGTCTTTAGATGCAAGCCTGGTGGTTTGTTTGAGCCCGTTACGTAGCTGTATACGCTGGATGTTTTCCAGCATCTCATCATCTAACAGGTTCAGTTTGTTTCCGACTCCCTGTTCAGCTTCTAAGGTTATCAGCTGGTCTCTTTGAATGGAAGGTTTGGTAACGGAGAAATTGGTTTTACAGGTCTCCTGTCCTTCGAATATATCTGTAATAGATTGGATCGCTTCCAACTGGAAGGCTAATTTGCTATCGAATTTTAGTTTCATCCTTACCCTTTTTTATACACTACAGCAGTGCACGTTT
>LKUH01000274.1 GCA_001412425.1 Candidatus Cloacimonas sp. SDB | reverse complement strand
AAGCTTTTGCCGGGATGTAGTTTTTTTTCAGAATCATAAACACTGAGTTTCTGGAAAAGTTCCATTTCCTCATTATTCAATTTTGTTGGTGTAATTACAATTATTTTTACAAAAAGATCGCCCCTATAAACACTGTTAACGTGTGGTAATCCCTGGCTTTTAAGTCGGAATACTCTTCCTGACTGAGTTCCCGCTGGGATTTTCATTTTAACTTTACCAGATAATGTGGGACATAAAATTTCCGCTCCCAGAGCAGCCTGCGAGAAACTTATGGGAAATTCACAGAGCAGATCTGCGTCATTTCTTTCAAAGATCTTATGTTCTTTTTCGTGGATCATAACAAGTATATCGCCATTAGGTCCATTTCTAAGACCTCTGTTACCCTGTCCTCTCAAGCGGATATATTGTCCTTCCGCTACTCCCGCTGGAATGTGAACATTCATGGTTTTTGTTTTACTTATTCTGCCTTCTCCGGAACATTTTGGACATTTATTTTTAACTATCTTACCTTCTCCATTACAGGACGGACAGGTTGTAACTGTCTGCATCTGCCCAAACAAAGAGCGTGATGTTCTCATAACCTGACCGGTTCCATGACATTGGGGACAGGTGCTTACATCACCATCTTTAGATCCGCTGCCATTACATTCACTGCAGGTATCTTTAACATTGATTTTTATCTTTTTATCAACACCCTTTCCGATTTCCTCTAGAGTTAATGAGATCGATATTTGCAAGTCTTCTCCTCTGTTGGAAGCTCTTGAACGTCTGCCGCCCCCAAAACCTCCTCCTCCGAAGAGTGTTTCAAAAATTCCGCCAAAACCTCCGAAAATATCTGAAAAATCTGAAGCATGGGTAAAATTATCCCAGGAAAAGCCGCTTCCGCCGAAAGCACCTTCGAGCCCGGCATGTCCAAACTGATCATATTTGCTTTTCTTTTCAGGATCACTTAAAACCTCATAAGCTTCAGAGGCTTCCTTAAATTTATCTTCAGACTGCTTATCATCTTTGTTTTTATCCGGGTGAAATTTCATTGCCAGCTTTCGATAAGCTTTTTTTATCTCAGCCGGAGAAGCATTTTTATCTATACCTAGAACTTCGTAGTAATCACGTTTTGCCATCAGCTATCCTTCTTAAAGTAATTGGAGACCGTTAACGGTCTCCAATATTATTATTTATCGTCGTCAACTACTTCAAAATCAGCATCTACTGGACCGTTGCTCTCCGGCTTATCCTGTTTGGGCTTTTCTCCGCCCATTTTGCTGGGATCGAAACCAGCATCTTTCATGTCAGGTTCTGGCCCGCCCTGGGCACCCTGTTGTTTTTGCATTTCAGCGTAGATAATTTCACCCAGTTTCTGTGCTTTCTTGGCAAAATCATCTTTTAACTGGTCGTATTCTTCTTTAGTAGATGATTTTTTATTAAGTTCCTCAAATTTTATTTTAGCTTCTTTAATTGCTTCTTCGATCTTATTTTTTTCATCAGGTGGAAGTTTATCGCCATGTTCATTCAGACTTTTTTCGGTAGAAAATATCAGAGTATCAAGCTCATTTCTGGCAGTAATAATTTCTTTCTGTTTTTTGTCTTCATCTGCATGTGCTTCGGCATCTTTTACCATTCTATCAATCTCTTCTTCACTAAGAGAACCTGTCCTTTCAATTCTGATGGATTGTTCTTTACCAGTACCTTTATCTTTGGCACTGACATGCAGAATTCCATTGGCGTCAATATCGAAGGTAACTTCAATCTGAGGAACCCCTCGAGGAGCTGCCGGAATACCAATCAGATCGAATTTACCCAGTGTCCTGTTATCATGAGCCATGGATCTTTCTCCCTGCAGTACATGAATTGAAACTGCTGTCTGATTATCGGCAGCGGTTGAAAAGACCTGACTTTTCTTTGTGGGTATGGTAGTATTTCTTTCAATAAGCGTGGTCATAACACTACCCAGAGTTTCAATTCCCAGTGAGAGTGGTGTAACATCCAGCAAAAGAATATCATTCAGATCTTCATCTCCGGAAAGGATTCCACCCTGAATGGCAGCTCCGATGGCAACAACTTCATCAGGATTCACACTTTTATTGGCTTTTTTACC
>LKUH01000273.1 GCA_001412425.1 Candidatus Cloacimonas sp. SDB | reverse complement strand
GCAAGAAATATTTCACAACTGAATAAATCTAAAAAATATTATTAATTTTGTTACTGATTTTTGGAATGGAACATCTTTAATATTGCCAGATTTAATTAATCGTTATAAATATTTTAGAAATTTGCATTAAATCGCAATATCAATAAATTACAGTCGAAAAATGTTTGATAATATAAAATAAAATTTTGCTACCAAAAGCATTATTTGATAAAAGAAAAATTATGAATAATTTGATGAAGACATTTCTAATAATTATCACTTTTACAATTGTATCGTGTCTGGAGAGTGATATGAAAACAGTAGAAAAAGTAGATCTGGAAAAATTTATGGCGCAGTATATTTGAGGATCCTGGGATATTCCCAGTTATTCATGTGTCTGGAAATTGCCACAGGGGGAGCATTTAACGGATTAGGAAGAACAATTCCCCCTTCTCTGGTGGGAATAATCCTGACCGGTTCCAGAATTCCTCTGGCGCTATTTCTGTCTCAGGAACATATATTGGGTTTGAACGGGGTCTGGTGGAGTATGTCAATCACCAGTGTAATTAAAGGAACGGTTTTGTTCTCCTGGTTTCTGCTTCTACTTTACAAACATCCTGAGATCAAATCTAGACCTTTGCGAACTTTGCCGATGTTCCGTTGGACCAATAAATATCTGCGTGATAAAAAATGTATTCAGGAGAAACCGATATAATTATTTCTATTGCAGCTTAAGTGTATAAATTATTCACGATTATCCGGTAAGTTTTATAAAAAATGAATCCTAAATAGAGATTATATCTGCGGATTAACTCCATAATTATTATCAATTTACTGCATTTTTGAGATATTAAAAAGTTGACGTTATGAAATAAATATATTGATTGGAATAAAAATTGTATTATGTTTTATTAAAAATAGATTTAAGGAATTATAATGAAACTGTTATTATTAATTTTTCTACTCATACTATCTACTTTAGCTGTGGCTGATGTTTTTATCTGGCATAATGAAAATCCGACTTTTTATTTTTATGATCCGGAAGACCATATACTTGTCGGCGGGGATTATGCTGTCAGAAAAGCTTTAGACAGTCTCGATGTAGCTTATGCACAAAGCAGTGTACTTCCGGCTGATCTTTCAGACTATGATGCAGTGTTTGTTTTGCTGGGCTCTTTCTGTCAGTCCTGAGGATTCACACCACCCGGGACCGTGGGTCCTGTTGAACAGCAGATACTGATAGATTTTATGAACAGCGGAAAGGGAGTTTACCTGGAAGGAACCAACCTGGGATTTGATCATCAGGGGACAGATTTCTGGGAGATGTTCGGTGCTGTATATTTGAGTCAGGGAGCGGAGCATGGAGATGTTGAAGAAGTAACAGGTTATGGTGATAATTTTGCAGTTTCGATGAATTTTGGTTATCAATCCTATAGTTTTGCAGATATTTTCATCAACAGATTAAGCCCGGGCAGCGGTGAGGGAATTTTACATTCCGAGGAGATGTATACGAGAACTGTTGCCAAATCAGGTGCTGGTTACAATGCTATCAGTTCCGCAGTACTTTTCGGGGCTATGAGCGATGGAGAAGGATTAAGCAGGAAAGTAGATTTGATGAGACTTTACCTGGCTTATCTTTATCAGGAGGATGATCCTTCCATCTGGACATCTCAGTCTGAAATTGATTTTGGTTATGTTTTGAACGGAAATTCGCAGGAAAGGCAGTTGATCATCCAGAATTCCGGCTTGAATGAGCTGAATATTGAATCAATTTCTTTAACAAACGAACATTTTACTTTAGAATCTGAACCGAGTTATGATCTGGCTTTTGGTCAGAATGTAGAAATTTCCCTAAATTTTAGTGCTGATGAAACCGGTATTTTCGCAAGTGAACTGGAAATAATCTCCAACGATCCCGATTATCCGGTGCTTACAATTCCCATCACAGTCAACTGTTTTCAACCTCAGGTTATCTCAGTTGAACCTTTAGAGTTCGATGTTTCAGCAGGAGAAAATGAAATAGTTCAGGAAGCTTTAACAATAAGTAATCTGGGTGGAGGTATCCTGGATTATCAGATACTGGTATATGCGGAAGGAGAAGAATCTGGTTTCAGGGAGAGTGGTGGACCAGATAATTTCGGGCATTACTGGAAGGACAGTTTTGAGGAATCCGGACCGGAATTTGAGTGGCTGGATATTTCGCAATACGGTGTAAATCTTGGTATTACAAATGTAAATTCCCACGCTGATATAGAATTGCCCTTTCCTTTTTATTTTTATGGGAATGTGTATGAAAACATCGCAGTATCATCCAATGGTTATTTAACTTTTGGGAATAATGCAGATGATTCGTCCAATGATCAAATCCCATTTGTGATCGATCCCGATAATTTCATTGCACCACTCTGGGATTATTTAACACCTGCCAGTGGTTCGGTTTACAGTTATTTTGATGAATCTCAATCTAGATTCATAATTCAATATACCAACTGGAGTTTTTATATAAGCGGGGGACAGAGCATTATTTCATTTCAAGTGCAGCTTCATCCCAACGGCGACATAATTTTTGTATATGAATCCTTAGAAGGCGACCTCACTTCCTGTACTGTTGGCATAGAGAACTATAATGCATCTGACGGACTTCAGATTGCCTATAATGAAGAATATCTGCAAAGCAACATGGCTATTGAAATCTCTTTTCAGCCAGAATGGCTGCAATTATCGCAATATATGGGGTCAATCCTCAATAATGAGCCTGAAGAGTTAGTTATAACTTTTAACAGTTCCGGGCTGTCTCCAGGAGTTCATAATGCTGAAATTCAGATCCATAGCAACGATACCCATAATTCGCAAATAACAATTCCTGTAGCATTTACTGTCTCTGGAACGGAATTATCTGAAGCTGACATACCTTTTTCCGATCCTCAGCTTAGTATTTATCCTAATCCTTTTAATCCCAGCACAACAATCAGTTTTAGCTTAACAGCTGAAGCTGTTTTGAATGCCGGGTTGGGAATCTATAATCTGGCAGGACAGAAGATTAAAGATCTTTCTTCCAGTCATTCTCCTGCCGGTATTTCTCAATCACAGGATAATAATAAATATTCTGTAATCTGGAATGGTACTGATGATAAAAATAATTCTGTCGCATCAGGAATATACTTTTTTAGATTAAGCAGTGGAGAGTTGAAACAGACCAGGAAAATGCTTTTACTGAAATAGTGACAAATGTCCCCCCAGTTGTATTATATTATCATAGTACAGCTA
>LKUH01000272.1 GCA_001412425.1 Candidatus Cloacimonas sp. SDB | reverse complement strand
TTTACCAGAGACTTTTTGTTTTTTAAGGAATAGAAATGTTTCAGTCCTTAGCCGATAAAGTTGTAACAGGAGTGATCTCACTGAGTATGTTATTATTTTCTTCCTATGAAGGTAATAAGGCAAAATTCAGTGATATTGACACTGCTTTTCTGCAAAATAGCCTGGTTATCAGAACACAACTTTTTGAAGCTTTTGAGAACGATTTCGATGACATTATGAAATCCGGAGCTGAGATTGATGTTTTCTTTTCCCTGTCGTTATGGGAAAAACGTCAGGTAATTCATGAAGTTCAATTCAGGCATTCTGTATCTTTTCAGCCTATGAAACAGGTTTATCAAGTCGTCCTGGAAGAAAGAGACAAGAAATATCTATTAACTTCTTATGAACAGGTGATAAACGAAATAAGCAGAGTTGAATACCTTTACGATGGTGAAACCCCGGAAAAATTCCAGATAAAAATTACTGCGTATCTGGATAAAATGAAACTGGATAACAATCCCAATGAATATGATCTGATGATGCTGTGGAATTTTAAAAAACCGCATACAAAGAAAACCATAATAAAATCTGAAAATGAAATTTAGAATTGGTATCCGCTCCAGTATAATTGTCCTTTTTCTGGGTTTATATTTATCCAGCCTGATCTTGCTGAATAATTACTTCGTTAAGCAGCAGGGCAGGACTAATCTGGCTTTGAAAAAAATCAAACTTGATGAATCATTCGCTGAACTGGATTATGGAACTGAACTGGAAAACAACAAGATCAGAGAGCTGGTTAACAGATTCAGAGAATCACTGGCTGAAACAGAAATGATCCGCAACGAATCCCAGATATACTCCTCTGTATTTCTCTTTTTGATGATGTTAATTTCCATTGCTGTTTTTATCATCATATTTTACAAAATCACCAGACCCCTGAAAGAACTGCAGAACGCTACAGCAGTCATACGGAAAGGAGATTTTTCCCTGAAACTACCCGAAACCGGAATTAAAGAAATGAAAGAACTTAAACAATCTTTCAACAGCATGTCCCGGGAACTTAACTCTGTGCAGAAAAAATTACTTAAAGCTGAAAAAGAATTAATCTGGAAAGAGTTATCCAGAATTCTGGCTCATGAGATCAAGAATCCCCTCACCCCCATTCAACTGTCAATTCAGCGTCTGGAAGAAAAGTTTGAAACTGATCCGGAAAAATTTGCCGAGATCTTTACTGAATCAGTTCAAATTATCAATCAGGAAATTTCTAATCTCCAGAAGCTGGTGCGGTCTTTTTCCCTCTTTGCTAAAAATATCGAACCTGAACCCAGAATTTTTAACTGTTACCACTTCATTGCAGACATCGTAAAACCTTATCAGATTAACTATAACATTCAAATGAAGGGTGAAAAAGAAGTATTAATAAATTTCGATCAAACCCATTTTTATCAGATCATCACCAATATTCTGCAAAATGCAATCGAAGCATCCACTACTGAGGAAACCAGAATCGAATTCCTGATAAGTAAAAATAATGAAGCAAAGATCCAGATCAGAGATTTTGGCATAGGAATCGAAGCAGAAGAACTTAATAAAATATTTGAGCCCTATTATACCAAAAAGAAAAAAGGTACAGGACTCGGACTTGCTCTGGTAAATAAACTTATTGAAATTAATAACGCCGAAATTAAAGTTGAAAGTGTAAAAGGAAAAGGTACAAAATTCACGATATTAGCGGAGTTAGCATAATGCGAATTTTAATAGTCGATGACGAAATGAATATTTGTCTTACCCTGAAGAATATTCTGGAAGACGAAAACTATCTGGTAGATTATTCCCTAAATGCGACGGAAGCAATGACCAGATTTAAAGAAGAACAACCAGATCTGATTTTACTGGACGTAAGACTGGACGGCAGGAACGGACTCGATCTACTGGAAGAGATCATGGAATTCAAACCCGATACATCGGTAATTATGATCTCCGGACACAGCGGTATCAGAGAGGCTGTGAAAGCAATTAAACTTGGAGCTTTCGATTTCCTCGAAAAACCTTTAAGCTTATCAAAAGTAAAAATATCAGTTAAGAACGCCATAAGCTTTAAAAATCTACGCAAGGATTACGATCGTTTAAAAACTGACATTGATGAGCACTATCGAATTATTGGTAAAAGCAAATATACTGAAGAATTAAAGGCTTTGATCGCACAGGTGGCTCCCAGTGATTCTAAGGTGCTGATTAGAGGAGAAAGTGGGACAGGTAAAGAATTGATTGCCTATGGAATTCATAATTTGAGTACAAGAAAAGATAACCCTTTTATTAAATTCAATTCCGCTGCCATTCCCAACGAACTGGTGGAAAGTGAATTGTTCGGATTTGAAAAAGGAGCTTTTACCGGAGCTGTAACCGGTAAGAATGGAAAAATTGAACAGGCTGATAGTGGAACCCTGTTTCTGGATGAGATTGGCGATATGAATTTGAATGCTCAGGCTAAGATTTTAAGAGTGATCCAGGAAGGTGAATTTGAAAGAGTCGGCAGTAATAAAACCATTAAAATCAATACCCGGATCATAGCAGCTACTCATAAAGATCTCGAGAAGCTGGTGGAAGAAAATGACTTCAGAGAAGACCTCTATTACAGATTAAATGTTATTCCCGTTCAGGCAGAACCCCTTCGGAAACATCCGGAAGATATTCCCGTTTTAATAGATCACTTCTCCACTCTGTTTTCTAATGAGCTGAAAATTCCACCTAAAAATTTTACTCCCCGGGTAATGCAGGAATTACAGTCCTGGAAATTTAAAGGAAATGTAAGAGAACTTAAAAATATTGTGGAAAGAATTTATATCCTTATAAAATCAGAAGAGATCAATTTAGAAAATATAGCTTCACTTTTCACTGCAGATATAAAAACAGATTTTTGGAATGAAACAATGCTATTTAAAGATAAGAAAAGACAGTTTGAAAAAAAATATCTGGAAACTCAATTAAAAATCAATCAGGGCAATCTAACAAAAACAGCGGAAGTTTTGGGCTTACAGATCAGTAATTTATCCAGGAAGTTGAAAGAACTGGAAATAGATATTCAGGAGATAAAATGAAAACAAAATGGTTTTTTTTAGGATGTTTAACCTCTGTTGTACTGCTTATTGCTTTCGTAGCTCTTTCCTTTTTGGGATTGTTGAAACTAAGCTCCAGATTAACAGATCAACAGCTGGCAAAAATCAACCCTGGGACTGTTTTACATTTGAAAATATCTGGTGAAATAATTGAATATAATGAATTTTACGATAACTATTTTAAAGATCTCGGTAATGGATCACATGAAATTATACAGAAAATTAATCGTGCCACAAGGGATGAAAATGTTGAAGCCATTCTGCTCGAACCCAGCTGGATAGTATGCGGGTATGCTGTTTTAAATGAGATTAAAACCTCTCTGGAGGAGTTTCAAAGATCTGGCAAAAAAGTATACGCGTACCTGGAAAGAGCCGGGAATAAAGACTATCTGCTGGCAGCTGTGGCTGATGAGATCTTTCTTAACCCTTCTGCCTCAGCAGGTATTCTGTTGACCGGCATCGGTTCCAGCGCAATTTTCTATAAAGATTTATTTGATAAAATAGGAGTAGAAGTAACAGTTATTCACGCTGGTGAATATAAAGGTTTTGGTGAATCTTATTCCCGCCGTAATTTTTCCAAACCGGTAAAAGAAAATTTAAACCATCTTTATACTGATATATACGAAAGGGTAATTGAAGATCTTTCCGACAGAAGAGAAATTCCTTCCGAAAAAACCAGAAATATTTTTGAACAGAGACCGGAGTTGTTCATATCAGCTGAAAGTGCAATTCAATACGGACTAGTTGATGAGCTGCTCCATTTTGAAGATTTAGTGACAAAAATCTGCCCTGATCAGCGTAAACTGATAAATTTTAATAAGTACAAATCTGCAACTGAATCTTTACTTAGACAGGATCAGATTGCAGTAGTCTATCTTCAGGGTGAGATACTTGAGAGTGATCTTACCTACGGTGCACAGTTTATAAATTTTGAAAAAGTGGATAAGATTCTTGATAAGCTGGAAACCAATCCGCTGGTCAAAGGAGTGGTATTAAGAATAAATTCTCCGGGCGGAAGCGCACTTGAATCTGAGATCATTCACGATAGAATTCTAAAGCTAAAAGAACATAAAACTGTAATTATCTCAATGAGTAATGTGGCTGCATCCGGCGGATATTATATTTCTGCACCCGGAGATTTAATATTTGCAGATCCCTTTACAATCACCGGATCAATCGGAGTAGCTACGATTATTCCCAATTTTAAGCAAATGGCAGATAAGATAGGGATTTCAACAGATCCTATCAAAAAAGGGAAATATGTTGATGTTTTCAATCCTTTCGTAGAACCTGATGCTGCTACTTTTAAAGCTCTAAAATTAAGTTCGGATAATATTTATTCCGAGTTTTTAAGCAGAGTTTCCGAGGGCAGAAGTATTGATCTGGAAGAACTGAAAAATATTGCCGGAGGAAGAGTCTGGAGTAGTAATTATGCTCTAGATTCGGGCTTGATCGATGAGATTGGAATACTTCGGGATGCAGTAAATAAAGCGGCTGAATTAGCTGGATTAACAGATTTTCAGATCAAGTATTACCCGGAAAAGAGAAGTATTTTTCAGGAATTTATTAATCGCCGCTTTAACCTCAGTTATATGTACAGTTATTTAAGATACGACCTTGAAGACGAATTTGGTTTAACCAGGTTATATTTAAGGTATAAGAATCTTTTAAATGATCCGGTTCAAGCAATTATACCCTTTGAACTGGATTAGTAATTTTGTATTTTCAATCCATTTAATTATCTTTATTATAAAAGGATAGCTGTTTAAAAAATACTTGACTTTATTGCAGCACAAAAAATTTTGCACAGTTGAACGTATATTTAATCAGGAGGAAAAATGAGATATTTTAGATTAAGTCTGTTAGCACTGATAGTCTTTTCTGCCAGTTTTATTGCAGCTGAGGAATATCAGGATCTTACATCTGAAGGTAAGAAAAATCTCAGATCAGCAAACATGCATTTAGGCGGGGAAAGGATCGAGAAAGCACTCCCGCTTTATTTTGAAGTAGTAAATGAAAATCCTTATCATATTGAATCTTTAAAGAAGATAGCTGGGATTTATTATGATTTCAAAAAAGACTATTACAAAGCCAGTGAATATTATCAGAATGCAATTGCTGCTATTGATAAAGAAATCGAGGTATTAGAAAAAGAAATTTCCGAAAATCCTAAAAAAGAAAAGAAAATTAACAAAGAAATTGATTCCTACCTGGAAGATAGAGAATTCCTGGTAAAATTAAATACCAGCTGCTGGACCCAATTATTTGTTAATGCCCAATACAAATTCACTATTGCCAATGATTTTTATTCCTTAAATCCTCAAAACATGGATCTTACCGATCCTGATAATATCTCTGCGATTAATGATCTTTTACAAAAAGTAATGGTTGATACAATAAATGTAGAAACTGTAGCCGAAGATCCTGTGAATATTGAAGAAATATCTGCTCCTTTTGATAATCTGCTGGATGATACCATCGCGGATTTCAAAAAACTTTATGACTTTGCTCCTGACAGTATTAAGACAATAAAAATGCTCTCATATGCTTACAATGTTAAACAGGATGAAGAAGAATCATTAAATTATTTGATCAAAGTAGCTGAATTGGATCCTGAGGATGAATTGGTAAGACAGCAGATCGCCAACCATTATTATAATTCCGGGAATTATGATGAAGCTTTAAAATGGTTCCAATCTGCTGCAGAAGCTAATCCGGAAAATCCCGACAGTTATTTCAATATGGGAATAACTTACGAGAAACTGGAGAATCATGAAGAGGCTTTCAAAGCTTTTGAGAAAGTGGTGGAAATTGATCCTGAAAATTTAGATGCAATCCTGTATGCCAGTAATATCGCTTCCAAGATTGACAGAAAAGATGATTCAATAAATTACTTAAAAATGGCTATAGAGCTGGATCCTGGTAATATCAATTATCTCAGTTTTATCAGCTACAATCTCTTTCAGAAAAAAAAATACGACGAAGTTATTATCTATGCTCAAAAATGGTTTGATACAGATAATAAGTCAAAAGAAGCAGCCCAGCTGATCTATCAGTCGGCAAAAAATATTGATAACACAGAACTAATGAAGAAATATGAGAAAATTTTAATCGAAATGGAATAGTCACGTTGCGAAAGTGGCGGAACTGGTAGACGCGCTGGACTTAGAATCCAGTGGGAGCAATCCTGTAGGGGTTCAAATCCCCTCTTTCGCACCATTTACTTTTTAGGAGTCATAGTGAAAATAGAGATCAGAGATATCAGCCAGGTAGAAAAAGAGATGAAGCTAATTGTCGAACCTGAAGTCGCAACCAAAGATTATAACGGAATTTTAAATAGAGTTAGAAATCATATTTCAATTCCTGGATTCAGAAAAGGAAAATCTCCTCTTTCCATGATTGAGAGAAATTATGCTGACTATATTAAAGAGGAATTTTATAATCAGAAACTGGGAGAATATTACAAAGCAGCCCTTGACCAAGAAAACATCAATCCAGTCAATCAGGGAGAAGCTACAGATGTTAAATGGGAAAAAGGCAAAGAACTGGAAGCGACCTTTAAATTTGAAATAATGCCTGAAATAAAAGTTGAAAAATATAAAGATTTGGAGATTCCTTTTGAGGAACTGAAGTTCAAGAAGGAAATGGTGCTTGAGACGCTGGAAGATTTCCGTAAAAAAATGGCTGTAGAAATTGATGCTGAAACTGCCGAAAAAGGAGATAAACTTTCTCTAACCATAAATTTCCTGAAGGATGAAAACGGAGAAATACCTAAAAGTATTGAAAGGGAAATAATTCTGGGCAACAATCAATATTCTGCTGATTTCGATAAAAATCTCACGGGTAAAAAAGTTAATGATGAAGTTAAAACAAAACTATTCACTCCAGAGCAGGAAACAGAAGAAGAAGATTTTACCGGTGATATTAAAAATAAAAACTTTCTTGTAAAAATTAACACCATTAAAAGAGCCGAGCTTCCCGAACTTAATGATGAATTTGCCAAAGATCTGGAATATGATTCTTTTGAAAGTATGAAAAATAAAGTTGAAGAAGATCTTAAGGTAAAGATTAAGACAGAAAATAAAAATCGCCTGAAAGATGCCATTCTTTCCAGATTAATTGAAGAAAATCCTTTTGAACTGCCTTCCACTTTGATCAGAAAATATGCTGAGAATCTTGCTAAACCCTATGCAGATGCTTATAAGATAAGTATGGATCAGATAATTGCTTATTACGAAAAAATCGCAGAATTTAATATGAAGAGCCATTACATTCTGGAAGAGTTAAAGAAAATTGAAAATATTGAAATTACAGATGATGATATTGAAGCGACAATTAATAAAGCCGCTGCTAATATGGACATGGAACTTGAGAAATACAAGAAAATGTACAAAAAACAGATAAACAGCGAAGATTTTAAATATGCTATTGCAGAAAGAAAATTGCTTGATCTCATCGAAAATAGCTCAAATTTTGTACCTTATCCCCAAGAAAATGATCTCAAAGAAGAGAAAGTTAAGTGACAGGATTTTTGTAAATTAGCTTGCATCCCGGGTATTTGAGACTAAATTAATAAGAGAGAAAATGAAGAGGGAGAAATAATGCCATATGTTCCAATAGTTGTAGAACAGGAAGGAAAAAGCGAAAGAGCCTATGATATCTATTCCAGATTACTGAAAGACAGGATAATATTTTTAGGATCAGTTGTTGATGATAATATTGCCAATGTGATTATAGCTCAGCTTCTGCATCTGGAAGCTGAAGACCCGGAAAAAGATATTTATATGTACATTAACAGCCCGGGAGGAGCCGTATCTTCCGGAATGGCAATTTACGATACCATGCAATATATCAGACCCGATGTCAGTACTATATGCATTGGTCAGGCTTCCAGTATGGGAGCATTCCTGCTGGCAGCAGGAGCACCGCAGAAGAGATTTGCTCTTCCCAACAGCAGAATTATGATCCATCAGCCAATGGGTGGAGTAAGGGGGCAGGCTTCTGATATTGAGATTCATACTAAAGAGATCTTATTATTAAAAAATACACTGAATGAAATACTTCATAAACATACAAAACAGCCTTTAAAAAAACTGCAGAAAGACACGGATAGAAATTTCTTCATGAGTGCAGAAGAGTCAAAGGATTATGGTATTATTGATGAAGTTATAGTTACCAGAAAAACAGGAGAGATCAGTGGATAATCATGAAATAAATTATTGCTCCTTTTGTGGTAGAACTGAAGATGAAACTAAATATCTGATCAAAGGAATAAATGGCAATATCTGTGATGAATGCATATCCATGTGTTCCACAATTCTGGAAGCCGATCATAAAAAAGCTGAACTGGACAATTTTGTATTACCTACTCCCAGAGAAATCCATCAGCAGTTGAATCTTTACGTTATCGGTCAGGAACAAGCAAAAAAGATAATTTCGGTAGCGGTATATAATCATTATAAAAGAATTTTCAAACAAAAGCAGAATGATGAAATTGAAATCGAGAAAAGTAATATTTTAATGATGGGACCTACCGGATCGGGAAAAACTTTGATAGCTCAAACGTTGGCTAAATTATTGAAAGTTCCTTTTGCAATTGCCGATGCAACTACTTTAACGGAAGCGGGTTATGTCGGTGAAGATGTTGAAAATATTCTGGTGAAATTGATTCAGAATGCAGATTATGATATTGAGAAAGCTGAAAAAGGAATCATCTATATTGATGAGCTGGATAAAATAGCTCGGAAATCTGAAACTCCTTCCATCACCCGTGATGTTTCCGGTGAAGGTGTTCAGCAGGCTTTGTTGAAAATACTGGAAGGGGCAAAGGTAAATGTTCCGCCCAAAGGCGGTAGAAAACATCCGCATCAGGATTTTATCGAGATCGATACTAAGAATATTCTATTCATTTCCGGAGGTGCTTTTTTTGGTTTGGAAAAGATTATTAACAAGAGATTGAAAAAGCGTTCAGTCGGTTTTGATTCTGATATTACCTACAACAAAATTGATCAGCATAATCTTTTCAGTCAGGTTATACCAGATGATCTGATCAAATACGGCATTATTCCGGAACTGGTTGGCAGGGTACCTGTTTATTCTACCCTCCATGAACTGGATGAAGAAGCGCTGATAGATATTCTGACCAAACCCAAAAATGCCATCTGCAAACAATACCAGAAACTTTTCGAAATTGAAGATGTTGTTTTGAAATACTCCACTGATTCCTTAAAGGAAATTGCTAAAACAGCCATTCAGCAGAAAATTGGAGCGCGAGGATTAAGATCCATCATGGAAAAATTCATGAACAGCATTATGTATGATCTTCCGGATAAAGATAATATAAAGCAATGTAACATAACCCGTGATGTCGTATTAAATAAAGCAGAACCGGTCTTTGTTTATAAATCCAAAGACAAAGATCAGACAGCATAAATTATAATACCTGGAGGAATTTTTCTTTCAGGTATTTTTCTTATCTATTAATCCTCTTTTCTGCTTGACTTTATAAGCCGCAATTTAATTTTTTTATTGTAATTGATTTCAAAATTAGAAAAATTCAGGAGCTGTTTATGAATTATAAACCCCAGCCGATAGTCAATAAGAAGCATAATCTTATCATTGGTCTGCTTGTTTTTCTGTTCACACTGATAATTTATTATTTAACTTTTGCCCGATCACTCTCTTTCTGGGATGCTGGAGAGTATATAGCCTGCAGCAGCATACTGGGTGTACCTCATCCTCCGGGAAATCCTTTTTATATTCTGCTGGGAAGATTTGCGGCGATCTTCAGTTTCGGTCTGCCCCATGCTCAGGTGATTAATTTTCTTTCCAGTGTTTTTTCCGCTTTTGCAGTTATGTTCACTTATTTCTTCACGGTAAAAATTATTTCCATGTTCCTGAATTCTTCCAAAGAAGAATATTTAGCTTTTGCCGGTGGAATAATTGCAGCCATTTTCACAGCATTTTCTTTCACCTACTGGCATAATGCCATTGAAGCGGAAGTTTATTCCGGTCTGGCATTCACAATTAATTTAATCGTCTGGTTAACTTTTATCTGGCTGGAAAAATCCGATGATCTATCGCATCAGAATTTATTACTGCTAATAATTTATGTATTTTTTCTGGGTTTCGGAATTCATCAAACTTCACTGCAGGTTGCTCCGGCAGTTTTATTTGTAGTTATTTATCCATTTTTAAGAAATAATTTAAAATCCTCCAGGTTCTGGAGTCGTTTTTCCATTTACTTTTTCATTTTATTGTTTGTGTACATAATTTTCAATCAGATAGGTAAAAATATTCATATTCCCGATCTATCCAAATATCTTGTAGCAGCCGGCATGATGTTCATTCTCTATTTTCATTTGCGCGATAAAGTATCAACTAAAGCCTGGCTGCTGGCGTTGCTATTTATTTTCATCGGATTAAGCACACATTTCTTCCTGTTTGCCCGTTCCGCAACCCGGCCTTTCATAAACGAGGGGCATCCCCACAATTTGCAGCTATTTACGGATTATATTCTCAGAAGACAATATGGCACAACCAGTATGTTCGTAAGAAGAGCATCTTTTATCTATCAGATGAAGGAACAATTTCTCACCTATTTCAGCTGGCAATTCTTTAATGCAGAGATATTATCCCAGTGGTTGAAGATTCCCCAGCAGGTTATTCAGACCATTTCCAATCTACTGATAACTTTGCTTGGTTTTGGTGGAGCTTATTATCATTACAAGAAAAATAAACATTCTTTCGCTTATTTTGCCGCTTTTTTCCTGATGGCTTCACTGGCCATGGTTTTTGTGATGAATCTGTCTGATGCTGAGGTGCGGGAAAGAGATTACTTTTTTGTTACAGCATATAATTTCTGGACTGTATGGATGGCTATAGGTTCAATCGGTTTATTCAGTTTCATTTATAAGAAAACAAAAATAGCCGGTCTGCTCATTGGCTTAATCTTATTAGGATTACCATTTTTTAACCTGGCTTCGCAGTATTTTATCCATGATAGATCACGCGAGTATATCGCCCTGGGTTATGGTCAGAATATTTTAAACAGTGTAGAAGAAAATGCCATAATATTCACTAATGGAGACAATGATACTTTCCCGGTCTGGTACGCGCAGGCTATATTTGATCCCAAGGCGGAGGAATTTTTACAACCTTCCGATCCTGACGATGTTACACCCACGGCAGAAACTATTGAGCTGATAGAGGGAGCATTGGAGTATAAAAATGAACAATGCAGCGGAATAAGGCTTGATGTATCGGTAGCGAATCTGAGTCTGTTGAATACACCCTGGTACATTAAGCAATTGAGAGATAAAGAAGGTGTAGAATTCAATATACCTGATGCACATATCGAACAGTGTCAGACCAATCCCAACTCGGTTCTTTATCCTCGACAGATTCCCAAAGATATGTCTCTCACCATTAAGGGAGTTACACCTGAAGATAGTTTCAAGATAAATTTCCAGCAGGGAGACATTCTTTACATCAAAGATCTGGCAGTATTGCAGATAGTGAAAGATAATTACGGCAAAAGACCGATCTATTTTGCTGTTACGGTTCCGGATGTGGTGGGATTTGACAATCATCTGAGGAACGAAGGAATGGTTGACCGCGTAGTTAGTACATCAGGTAAGAATCAGTATAATCTGGACAGGCTGGCAACGAACATTGATTCAGTTTATACCTATGAAGGTGTGTTTGATGACAGTATTTACAAAGACAGAAACATGACCAGACTGCTTAATAATTATGGAGCAGCGTTCATGCGGGCATCTCAATTCTATCATTCACAGGGAGATTTTGATCATGCTATTCGATATATTGAAAAAGGGATGGAATTTTTAGAAAATAAAAGCAGATTTTATAATTCACTTTCCCAGTTGTATTTAGAAGCTTCTTTTCATTATATAAGAAATGATCAGACTGATAAAGGCTTCAATTCACTTGAAAAAGCTGTTTATTATAATCGTCATAATAAAGACTTGATCCAGCTTATTTACCGAGCTGCTCTAGATTCCAATCAGCCGGAGAGAGGGATTTTGTTACTGAATTCTCTGAAAGCTT
The DNA here is from genome assembly GCA_001412425.1 of Candidatus Cloacimonas sp. SDB. Lineage (GTDB taxonomy): Bacteria > Cloacimonadota > Cloacimonadia > Cloacimonadales > TCS61 > SDB. The sequence goes on along the minus strand of LKUH01000272.1, from coordinate 17,308 downwards.
ACCAGGACACAAGTGAAATAAACATCTATATAGATCTTCTTTCAACGAATAATGAGTAGCAATAGCTTGTCATTTAATGAAAACTGAAATATTTATCAAGGGTGCTCAGGAACATAATTTAAAGAACATTGATGTTAAAATTCCCCGTAATGAACTTATCGTTATAACCGGAGTTTCCGGTTCAGGTAAATCATCTCTGGCTTTCGATACTTTATATGCTGAGGGGCAAAGGCGATATGTTGAATCCTTATCTGCTTATGCCAGACAATTTCTGGGTCAAATGGAAAAGCCTAAAATCGATTACATTGACGGTTTATCTCCGGCTATTTCTATTGAGCAGAAAGCAACCAGTAAAAACCCCCGTTCTACAGTAGGAACTGTCACGGAAATATATGACTATTTGAGAATCCTGTTTTCCCGGATCGGTAAGCAGTACTGTTATAATTGTGGTGAACTGGTCGGCTCTCAGACTGTGGACCAGCTGGTAGAGCATATCATGAAGAATCCTGAAAACACTCGAATTCAAATACTTGCTCCCATTGTACAGAACCGCAAGGGAGAACATAAAGAAGAATTAGCAGAAGCAAGGAAGGAAGGCTTTGTCAGGGTAAAGATCAATGGCAAAATGCATGATCTTTCCGAAGAAATCAATCTGGATAAAAAAAGTAAACACACTATAGATATCGTTGTGGACAGACTTGTTTTAAAACCTGCGGTAAAAAGCAGGCTGATTGATTCGGTAGAAACAGCTCTTAAGCTGACTGAAGGGTTTCTGAAAATAGATTATCTGGACGACAAACGCGAAGAAAACCTTTCCGAAGCAAATTCCTGTGGTAAATGCAACATAGGTTATCCGGAACTAACCCCTCAACATTTTTCTTTCAACAGTCCTATTGGTATGTGTCTGACCTGTAATGGTTTAGGCACTCAGTTCGAATTTGACAGTGAGCTTCTGATCCCGGATAAAAATCTCTCGATAATGGAAGGTGCCATAATTCCCTGGGGAGATTTACAGAGAAAAAGAACAAGCTGGCAGCTGAGAATTTTGAAATCTTTATCCCGGGAATTCATGTTTGATCTAACTACGCCCTGGAAAGACCTTCCTGATTATGTTAAAAATATTATTCTCTACGGATCTAAAGGCAAGAGGTTCAATCTAACCTGGAAGTCTGCCCATGGTTCAGGTCAATTTTCCACTCCTTTTGAAGGGCTTATTCCCACCTTAAAGCGCAGATTGAATGAAACTACTTCGGAGTACATGAAGCGATATTACCTGCAATTTATCAGTAACAATCCCTGCCCTGAATGCCAGGGGAAAAAATTGCGAAAAGAAAGTCTGGCCGTAAAAATAAATGATACTAACATAGATGACATAACTTCTTTATCAATTTCTCAAGCACTGCAATTTTTCAATGATTTAAAACTGACCGGCAACGACGCGATCATAGCAGAGGAAGTGCTGAAAGAGATTAAAAACAGATTATCTTTTCTGATCAATGTCGGTCTGCATTATTTAACTTTGAACCGAAAGACTCCTTCCCTATCAGGCGGTGAATCCCAGAGGATAAGACTGGCAAGCCAGATAGGAAGCAGTCTCGTCGGGGTTATGTACATTCTGGATGAACCGAGTATTGGTTTGCATCAGAGAGATAATAGAAAACTGATCAACATGCTGCTTCATCTCAGAGACATCGGTAATTCCGTAATAGTAGTTGAGCATGATGAGGAAATGATCCGTACAGCAGATCAGATTTTAGATTTTGGACCGGCAGCCGGAGTTTACGGAGGTGAAATAGTATTTCAGGGTAAGTTAAAGGATATTTTGAAAGCTCCTGATTCTTTAACTGGTAAATATTTATCTGGCAAGTTCAGTATTGAGATTCCGGCAAAGAGAATTAGAGCTGATAATAATTATTTAAAGATATCCGGTGCTGAGCAGAACAATCTAAAAAAGATCGATGTGCAGATTCCTTCCGGCTTATTCACCTGCATTACGGGAGTTTCCGGTTCCGGAAAAAGCTCTTTGATAAATCAGATCTTATATCCGGCTTTATCTAACAGGTTGAACAGATCAAGTTTAAGAGAGGGAAAATACAACAGCATTTCAGGTCTGGATGAATTCGATAAAGTTATCAACATAGATCAGCAGCCTATTGGCAGAACTCCGCGTTCTAATCCGGCAACCTATATCAAACTTTTTGATATAATCAGAAATCTTTTTGCTCAGCTTCCCGCTTCCAAACTGAGGGGATATAAACCAGGCAGATTTTCATTCAATGTGAAAGGTGGACGCTGTGAAGCTTGTCAGGGAGCAGGTGTTAAGCAGATAGAGATGCATTTTCTGCCTGATGTATTTGTCACCTGCGAAGTTTGTAAAGGTAATAGATATAACCGGGAGACATTGGCGGTAAAATATAAAGGTTACAATATTTCTGATGTACTAAACCTTGATGTTCAGGAAGCCAGGGATATTTTTGATAACATTCCCAAAATAAAGAAAAAGCTTGATACTCTGATTGAGGTCGGGCTGGAATATATCAAACTGGGACAACCTTCTACAACCCTGTCTGGTGGTGAAGCACAGAGGATCAAATTATCACGGGAATTAAGTAAAACCAGTACCGGAAAAACCGTTTACATATTAGATGAACCCACAACAGGTCTTCATTTTGACGATATTAAGAAATTACTGTTCGTTCTGCAGAAATTAGTAAGTATGGGCAACACGGTTATAGTTATTGAACACAATCTGGATGTTATTAAATGTGCTGATCATATAATTGATCTGGGTCCGGAAGGTGGAGATGAAGGCGGTAAAGTTATTGCTACGGGTTCACCGGAAGAAGTGGCAAGAAACAGGAAATCTTATACGGGTCAATTTTTAGCAGCTCATCTAAAAAAGGAAGCTACCAATGAAACTTAAAGAGAAAATTCTTAAATTATGGGATAAAGCTATTTTTACAGAAGCCGACAGGGCAATTTTTGAAGAATTCAAAGCAGGCTTGAATAATGGAAGTATAAGAGCTGCTGAAAAATCAGGCTTAGAATGGAAAGTTAACCTGTGGGTCAAGCAGGGCATCCTGATCGGTTTCAAGATGGGAAAACTGATTGAAATGCCTTTAAGTGAACACAAGAGTTATTTTGATAAAGACACTTATCCGGAACGCAAATTCACTTTGCAGAACAGAGTGCGAATAGTGGCAGGAGGATCTTCTATCAGAGAGGGAGCATATGTTGCACCAACCGTTATCACCATGCCGCCAATGTACATAAATGTTGGAGCTTATGTAGATGAAGGGACAATGATAGATTCCCATGCTCTGGTAGGGAGCTGCGCTCAGGTGGGAAAGAATGTTCACATAAGTGCTGCTGCTCAGATAGGGGGAGTTATTGAACCAATTGGAGCTAATCCTGTTATAATTGAGGATAATGTTTTCATAGGAGGTAACTGCGGTATTTATGAAGGAGTTATAATTCGTTCCGGAGCGGTTTTAGCAGCAGGAGTTATCTTAACAGCCGGCATCCCTGTCTATGATTCCGTAAACAAGAAATTTCTCAGAAAAGATCCTGATAAACCCCTGATAATTCCTGAAAATTCGGTAATTGTGTCCGGAACCAGGCCTTTGAAGAATGATATCGATTTTTCGATCTACTGCCCTATCATAATTAAGTACAGGGATAAGAAAAGTGATGCTTCCCTTACATTTGAAGATCTGGTAAGATGAAGGAAATACGGACTGCCGGAAGATTAAATTCAATTTCGAAATCTGCTATCAGAAAAATTTTTGATGCCAAGCCTGAGGATGCCATAAATCTGGGACTCGGTGAGATTCAGATACCTACGCCCGACAAAATTAGAAATTATGCCCAGAAAATACTTAAAACAGGATATATTTCTTACACTTCCAATGCCGGAGATCGGGAACTGATTTATAAGATCAAACAATATTATGAAGTTGAAAGCGAACAGGATGTCTGCGTAACGGTCGGTGCTGAAGAAGCTCTATTCATATCAATTTTGAGTTATGTGGAAGCAGGCGATGAGGTTCTGATCCCTAACCCGGGTTTTGTTGCTTATGAATCCATCATAAATATTGCGGGAGGATCTGCGATCAAATTTGATTTAAACCCCGAAAACGGATTTCGAGTAGATCTGGATGATCTGAGAGTTAAAGTTAATTCCAGAACAAAAATGATCGTCTTCTCAAATCCTTCCAACCCGCTGGGAACATCATTAAATCAGCAGGAATTTGATCTATTCCTGGAAATTGCCAGAAAAAGTGATATCATCCTGCTGGTAGATGAGATCTATCGGGAACTTTATCATATTGAAAGACCTGATACTTTTTTAGCAAAACAGCAAAATGTAATAGTCGTTTCCGGGCTCTCCAAGTCTCACTGCATGACGGGCTGGAGAATCGGCTGGGCAATTGGCGCTGCAAAGCTTATAGCACCCCTTATTACTCTGCACCAGTATGTTTGTACCTGTGCATCCTATCTTTCACAAAAAACAGCAATTTTTGCCCTTTCAGCAGAAGGCATGAAAGAAAAGGAGATAATCAGAACTGCCTTATGTGAAAACTACAAATATCTTGAAATGAGATTTAAGCAAGAACTACCCGAGCTGGAATTATTAAATCCCGCTGCATCTCCCTATCTATTTTTTAAAATCGGGAAAGAAGAGGATCGGTATGTTGAAGCTCTCTCCAAAGCCGGCATAATCACTCTACCGGGAATTATATTCGGCAGCAACGGAAAAGGCTGGATCAGATTGAGTTACGGATTGGAAAGACACATTCTGGAAAGGGCATTAGACCGAATAGTCCCTGTTATAAAGATTTTGCATAAACTGAATCAGAAAATTTCAGGAGAAGGTGAATGAAAAAATTTCTAATTTTTATAATTATCAGCTGCAATATTTTCCTGGTAGCTTCAACCACTGCAATTGACAGCCTTGAAACCCTGCTGGAAAGTGCTTCCGGGGAAAAAAAAGTGATCATTTTAAATCAATTAGCTGAAAAACATAGATATATCAATCCCCAAAAAAGTATTGAATACGGTGTTAAGGCATATAAACTGGCATCGGATTCGAATTATAACAGTCTGAAAAGTGAAGCATTGAACAACATTGCAACAGGGCATTATTATCTGGGAAATTACCGCAATGCCATAGAGAAGCAGGAAGAAGCCTTAAAGATCAATACTGCCCTCAATGATAAATTGGCACTGGCAAGATCGCTGAACAATATTGGTCTGGTTTATAAGAAGCTGGGTAATTATGAAATTGCTCTGAATTACATCTTAAGATCTTTAGCAATAGAAGAAGAGAGTGAGAATGCTATTGGTATAGCCCAGTCGCTATGTAATATGGGAAATATCTATTTCGAAATGAGTGATTTTGACAAATCTCTGGAATTTTATCAGAGGTCACTAATTATCTATGAAGAACTTGCAGACAGGCGTGGTATAGCGGATATTCTTAATAATATCGGTTCCGTTTATGATGAAAAGGGCAAGTATGATATTGCCTTGGATTATTACTTGAATTCGCTTGATTATGAAGTCCAGCTGGAAGATAAAACAGGCATAGCAACCACTTCCAATAATATAGGTTTAACTTATTACAATATAGATCTTTACGATAAAGCATTGGAATATCTCAACTGGTCATTGAATCTTACTCTTGAAATTGGAGAAAAGTATGGGATTGCAAACAGTTATATCAATTTAGGTGAAATATATCTGGCGATGAGAAAGTATACTGAAAGCCGGAATAACCTGCAGATGGGATTAAGGTTATCGACCCAGATTGAAGCCGGAGACCTGATGATGGCTGCTTACAAATTACTTTCCGAACTTGATACTGAATTAAAAAATTATCAGAAAGCACTTGAAAATCACAAACTTTATTTAAAACAGCGTGAAATTTTATTTGAGAATAATCGGATTGATATCACTGAGATCCATGAGCAGTTCGAACTTCACAAAAAGGATCAGGAGATAAACTATTTACATCAGAGACTCAAACTTTACTGGTTATTGAATATCATTTCTATCGGCATTATAATATTTATCACATTTCTCTTCATAGTGACCAGAAAAAAACTTAAAAGCAGATATATACAAAGACAGGAAGAGATCAATAATCAGTTAAGAGAGTTAGCCCAGACCGATCATCTGACCAATTTAGCCAACCGAAGAGGAATGCTGGAAAAGATCCAATATGAGAAATACCGTTTTGAGCGCAGCAAAAATCCTTTTGCTATAATAATGTGTGATATCGACAGTTTTAAGACTGTTAACGACAAATTTGGTCATGAATGTGGTGATTTTGTGCTCAGTTCTATATCAAATCTGTTTATTTCCCTTTTAAGAAAACAGGATCTGGTGGGGCGCTGGGGTGGCGAGGAGTTTATTATGCTGCTTCCGGAGACTGATCTGGAAAATGGGCGTCTGCTGGCAGAAAAGATTCGAAAAAGAGTTAATGAAAATGCTTTTTACTACAAGGGTTCTTATATAAATATCACAATCACACTGGGAGTTGCAGTATTTGATGAGATCACGGATATAAAAAAGACAATTCAAAAAGCTGATGAAGCATTATATGAAGGTAAAAGACGGGGTAAAAACTGCATTGTATAAAAAAAAGAGGATGTTTCAAACATCCTCTTTCCTAAGCATACTGCTATTATTTTGTTATTGTCCTATAAACATGTTCATTGAACTTAAACATTAAATTCTGGCGAAGATTATCATCATCATCCCCATAGGTAACTCCCGAAATCTCCATTGCTGCAGCAATTAAGCCATTCTCCTCCAGAAAATTGTATTCCAGCAGAGCAAAATCGTACTCTTCCTGAACACTCAACCAATTGGCAGGTACAGAAAATGATCTGACCGAAGGTTCAAGAAATACCCATTTATCATCAATGATCTCATATTCCCAGGTATCTTCATGCCAGATCCAGCTGCTACCCGCAAACTCCTGAATCATGCTGTTCTCATTGGGATTGAGAGTCCAGTTAACTACCATACCTTCTGTCGGATTATATTCATCAGGCCAATCAACATCCAGGTTGGCAGGTATTTTGAGATTAAAATCATAATCCTGACGGTTAATAGAAAGATTGAAATTATAGGTCTGAGCATAATTAAAACTGTAAGTTGTCATCCACACGTCATACATGTTTTCCAGTTCAACCGCTGAGCCATTGATCAATAAATTGAGATTTGTGATGGGATCACCTTCATATTCATAGACAACTATCAGGAATTCATCACGATCTTCCATGTCCATAACGGAAAAGAAATAATCAGCTTCTTCGGGTTCAAAAGGCGGATCAGTTGGGCCGTTACCATTACCATTATCGTCATCGTCATCAGAACATCCTACTACAAACATTGCAGACAGGATCAGAAAAAAAACTAACAACCAGTTTAACTTTTTCATACAACCTCCTTTTATTCAAAATAATATATTGCTGATATCGGATCAATTTTAGAAGCCTTAACAGCCGGATAAAGTCCCGAGATAATTCCAATTAACAAGGAAAATCCCAGACCTAACATAATTCCCTGAACCGGTACTGGAAAATCAAAATTAAGTGCAACCACAACGACTTTTATAAGAGCGGTAGAGATAGCAATTCCGATAAACGCAGCGAATAATGACAGAATTATAGCTTCCAGCAGGAACAGCAGAAAGATATCTTTATCAGTAGCTCCGATACTTTTTCTTATGCCAATTTCCATCATTCTTTCATTTATGGAAATTAGTAAGGTACTGAACAAACCTATTCCTCCCACAATCAGAGAAATGGAAGCAATAGCAAACAAAGTAATATTCCATTTTTTCATCATGCTATCCATTTCCTGGGTGATCTGCAGCATTATGGCTCCCACATCGTTGAAGGAAAAATCGTGAGCCATTTTATGCTGAGCCAGCAATTTCTGCCTGGTCTCAGTTTTCATACCGGTAAAATTTTCTTCATCTTCCGCCTGCAGATAAATATAGTCAATGGCTTGGGAAGATTTAAGGTATTCCGCACCGGTGGACAGGGGTATATAGACAGAACTCAGATCCTGTCTCCTGCCCCAGGGATTGAAATTCATTCCGTTGGTATTAAGTACATCATCGCCCAGCACACCAATGATTTTATAGCGGTTATTACCGATTTTTACAAACTGATCCAGAGGATCGGAAGTAAAATTGTTGTCAGCAAAATGGTAACCCAGGATACAAACCTTGAAAGCGTTGGTCATTTCAAAAGTATTAAAATAGCGCCCTGATTTTAAAGGATAAGTCTGGGAGTAGAAAAAATCTTTATTGGTAGCTTTCAAGCGGACCCAGCTATCTTTTTCTCCCTGATAATGTTTTTCCCAGCTTTCGATCATGCCGTAAATATACCTGGCATCGACCTCTCTTTTTATCATCAGATAATCATTCAAAGTTAATGGTTTGTTTTCTCGGGCAATATAATAAAAACGCCTTCCTAAAGTTGAAATATTTTCATTGCCGGAAGAAGGATAGATAATGATGGAATTGTTCCAGCCCAGACCTTCCATCCTGTCACTAACAAGCTTTTTTATACCGTAAACTGACGAGAACATTGTAACTACGGCAAAAACACCGATAATAATTCCCAGAAGGGTTAGAAATGATCTGAATTTATGAGAAAAAATGTTCAGCAGACTGATCTTAATACTTTCGCTTAAATGCATTATTCTTCTTCACAAACCGGACAGTTATCCTTTTTTTTGAGTTGGAGAAATTCTGTCCCGCATTTATCGCATTTCACCATTTCGGGCTTATAATTACTGATAAATTTACATTCAGGATAATTAGAGCAGGAATAAAAGGTCTTACCTTTTTTATTCTTTTTCTCAACAATCTCACCGGTATTGCATTCAGGACATTTAATACCCAGAGTTAAAGGTTTGGTAAATTTACATTTAGGGTAATTTGAACAAGCCAGGAATTTGCCGTATCTACCTGATTTAACGATAAGATTGTGATTGCATTTTGGACATTTTTCATCAGTTTTTTCCGGCTCTTTAATCTTAATGCTGCCATCTTCCAGACGTTCAAAATTCTTAATATTTTTACATTTTGGAAAATTTGAGCAGGCAAGGAACTGACCGCTGGGACCCCATTTTATGATCATGTTACTATCACATTTTTCACATTTGATATCAGTTATTTCGGTCATATCTTTTTTAGCTTTTCTAATATCAATTTTGTTGATAGAATTTTTTAGAGAGCTGTAATATTCCTGCAATGGATCCTGCCAAAAGATCTTACCGTATTCTACTTCATCCAGGGTATCTTCCATTTCAGCAGTGAATTTTACATTAAAAAACTCTTCAAAATTGGAAACAACAAATTTATTCACCTGCAGCCCCAGTTCGGTTGGAAAGAATCTTTTCTGTTTCATAACAACATATTTTCTTACTCTAATGGTATTGGTTATGGTTGCATAGGTTGATGGCCTTCCTACTCCATTGGATTCCAGTTCTTTAATCAGGGCCGCTTCAGTATATCTGGCGGGTGGTTTAGTGAATTTCTGCAAAGCATCCAGTTTTTGCAGAGCAAGGGTAAGATTTTCAGTATAATCCTGATGAATCTTTTCTCCCAGCATCAGAATAGTATGGGGATAAGCTTTGGAAAAACCTTTATTGGAAATAATACTGCCGGAAGCTGTAAAAGTACCTGCCGCAGCAGAAATTTTCAGATTTCTACTTTGCAGTGAGATGGGAAGCATCTGGGTGGCAATGAACCTCTGCCAGATGAGAGTGTAGAGTTTAAGTTGATCTTCGCTTAGATAGGGTGCAACATATTCCGGAGTTTTAAAGGAATCTGTAGGCCTAACAGCTTCGTGGGCGTCCTGAGCTCGATTTTTATTTTTAAATACTCTGGTTTTAGGGTTCAGATCTTCGTTACCGTATCTTTCTTTAATAAGATTTCTGGCAACATTAAGCGCTTCTTCCGAAATCCTCAGAGAATCTGTTCTCATATAGGTGATCAGACCTACAGTCTCACCATTTAAGTCAATACCTTCATAAAGTTGCTGAGCGATCATCATTGTTTTTTTGGCTGAATAGTTTAACAATCTGGCTGCATCCTGCTGCAGGGAACTGGTTATATAAGGTGGAGAAGGTTGAATTTTTTTGTTGGAATCTTTAATTTCGGTGATTTTATATTCAGCTTTTTCCAGAGCATTGTAGATCTTGTCTGCTTCTTCTGCCGAACTCAGTTTCAAGTTTTTTCCCTGCCATTTCTGCAGAACTGCTTTGAAGGAAGGCAGATCTCCTTTATAAAGTTGAGCTTCGATATTCCAATATTCCTCAGGTTTAAAACTCCTGATCAAATCTTCTCTTTCACAGATAAGGCGCAATGCAACTGACTGAACTCTCCCGGCACTGAGGTTTTTAGCTATAACCTTCCAAAGTAAGGGACTGATGTTATAACCCACAATCCTATCAAGTATTCTGCGTGCCTGTTGTGAATTCACCTTATTCATATCAATAGAACCGGGTTCTTGTAAAGCTTTTAAAATGGCGTTTTGGGTTATCTCGTTAAAAGTAATTCTATGTAAAGGTTTATCAGCTGTCTCTTTTTTAAGAACTTCCGCCAGATGCCAGGCAATCGCTTCTCCCTCCCTGTCATGGTCAGGAGCTAAATATGTTACTTCAGTTTCATTAGCCGCTTTTTTTAGTTCGGCAATAATTTTTTTCTTCTGGGAATCTATTACATAGGAGGGTTTAAAATTATCTTCAGTATCAACTCCGAAAGTTTTTACGGGAAGATCTCTGATATGCCCCAGGGATGCTTTAACAATGTAGTCCTTACTTAAGAATCTGCTCAACGTTTTTGCTTTAGCGGGAGATTCAACAATAATTAAATTCTTTGCCATAAATAACCTTTAGTTCAAATCCTCATTAAAATCAATTTCATTTTCCTGCAGGAAAAATACATCCAGAAGGTCTCGGACAGTAACATCTCCCTGACCGGAAAAAACGATGAAATTAACAATGTCATCCATCATTTTTTTATTGATTCTTTTTTTCAGGAACATATTAAGCTGCATCGATAGTGAGATTACTTTTTCAAAAAAAACTTCATCTATAGAGCCTAAATTAAGCAGGTGCACCAGAAAGCCGAAAGCATCCGGACTGATAACCCTTTTTTCATCTTCGGCTAATATCCGGTTATAAACTCTGTTTTCTCTTTCTGACAACAAAGCTTCCATAAAATTCTCTACCTCTTCCCGGCTGAGACCCAGTTTTTCCAGTTTTTCTTTGGAGCTTTCCTTATTCAGCATTATGTCAATTAAATCATCAAAGCTATCATTATTCATATTTACCCTTTGCGATATTTTTTAACAACATACTAAGTATTTGTCAATTTACCACAACATTTTTTATACTTTTTCCCGCTGCCACAGGGGCAGGGATCGTTTCTCCCGATCTTCTCTTCCACCACTCTGGGTGTGATTTTTCTTTTTTCACCAGAGGGTGGTTCCTGTGGTACCGGAGCTGCAGATCGGCCTTGAGCCTGAGCAGCCAGCATGGAAGCTTTAGCTTTTTCAAAAGCGGAGGCAGCGGAATGTTTCTGATCAGCCATTTCCAGAAAATCTTTTAACGCTTCCGGTGCAATGATGTAAGTGGTAAATACTTTTCTTGTAACATTCCTATTAATATTGCCAACCAGTTCCTGAAAAAGGTGAAAAGATTCCTTTTTGTATTCAATCAGAGGATCTTTCTGACCATAAGCTCGAAATGATATACCTTCTTTCAGCAGATCCATTTCATGCAGGTGATCTCTCCAGAGTTCATCGACTACACTCAGCAGAACGCGTCTTTCAATCTCACGCATCTGATCAGCAGTCATCTCCTGTTCCCTTTTATCATAAGCCTGCATAACATGTTCAATTACAATGTCGGTGAGAACATCAACGGTCATTCTATCCGTTTTCAGCTCATTTTCTGATAAGGAAACATTTAAATTATGTTTAAGCCAATTTGTGATCCCTTCCAGCTGCCAGTTTTCGTAATATTGTTCGGAACCAATTTCAGATTCTACCAGATCGGCAATGGTATCTTTGATCATTTCCTGAATTTCAAATTTCAGATCGTACCCTTTAAGCACATTTTTTCTGTAACTGTAGATCACTTCGCGCTGCTGATTCATGACTTCGTCATATTTAAGAAGTTGTTTTCTGACTTCAAAATTATAGGCTTCCACTCTTTTTTGAGCTCTTTCCACCGCCTTTGTCATCCAGGGATGGACAATAGCTTCACCTTCAGCAAATCCCAGTTTCATCATCATAGGCGCAATTTTATCCGGAGCAAATAAACGCATCAGATCGTCTTCGAGAGAAAGATAAAAACGTGAAGTTCCGGGATCTCCCTGGCGCCCGCTTCTACCTCTGAGCTGTCGGTCTATACGCCGGCTTTCATGTCTTTCGGTTCCGATAACATGCAGACCATCCAGAGGAAGACCAAATGGTTGCTGCGGATTAACATTTTTGGAAAGATCGCGATAAGATTCTTTCGCTTCACTTACAACTCCTGCTCCCAGTTTTATGTCTGTACCTCTACCTGCCATATTAGTGGCGATCGTAACTGCTCCGGGTTCACCGGCACCCATAATAATTTCTGCTTCCTGTTCATGGAACTTGGCATTTAGAACATTATGTTTGATACCTGCTCTGTTTAAAAGCCGGCTCAGAATTTCCGAAACTTCCACACTTACCGTACCCACCAGCACTGGTTTCCGCTTATCATTCCAGTATTTGATCTCACTGATAATGGCTTTATATTTGTCATTTTTAGTTAAATATATCACATCATCATGATCGATCCTGGTAACTGGAAGGTTGGTGGGAATTTCCAGTACCGAGAGTTGATATATTTCCTGAAATTCCCCTTCTTCAGTAACTGCCGTACCCGTCATACCAGCGATTTTATCATACATACGAAAGTAATTCTGCAGAGTGATGGTGGCAAAGGTCTGAGTGGCTTCTTCAATGGTGACATTTTCTTTTGCTTCCAGAGCCTGGTGCAGGCCGTCGGAAAATCTGCGGCCCGGCATCATTCTGCCGGTAAATTCATCAACGATCATCACTTTATTATCTACTACAACGTATTCGTTGTCTTTTTCGAAAAGAGTATAGGCTTTCAGCAGCTGCTTAATATTATGCAGTTTTTCATTTTTATCGAAAAACGCTGAGGTGATCTCCTCTTTTTTACTGATTTTCTGTTGTGCACTATAGGACTCATTATTATCCACTTCATCCAGAAGTTCGTCAAGTTGACGGAGAATGAAGAGATCCGGATCTTTATGAGCAACCAGTTCATTACCTTTATCAGTCAGTTCTACGCTATTCTGGCGTTCTTCCACCACAAAAAGGAGATCGTCATCCAGAGTGTGCAATTTCTTATCTCTGATGTAGTAACTTTCGGTATCATTAACCAGTTTTTTTAGTTCAGGATCTTTCAGCAATTTCGTGAAAGATTTGTGTTTGGGTGCGGATCTTTTGATCTTAAGCAGTCTGGTTCCCAGTTCCAGAGCATCATAGTCCTGCTGTTTGATCATATTACGGACATCACTGAGATAGTTGTTCACCAGAGTATTCTGGGAACTTACCAGTTTCAAGATTATCGGTTTCAACTCACGATAAAAATTCTTACTTTCCTGAACCGGACCGCTAATGATCAAAGGTGTTCTGGCTTCATCTATCAGAACACTGTCCACTTCATCGACTATAGCGTACTGGTGCTTTCTCTGAACCAGTCTTTTTTCCGAAATCGCCATATTATCGCGCAGATAATCGAACCCGAATTCGCTGTTAGTTCCATAGGTGATATCACAGTCATAAGCTTGTTTTCTTGTTTCCGGATCCATTCCTCCGATAATGCAGCCCACCGACAGATCATGAAATTCAAAGATCACCTTCATCCATTCCGAGTCACGCTGAGCCAGATAATCATTAACGGTGACCAGGTGAACGCCTCTTCCCAGCAGAGCATTCAGAAAAAGAGGCATGGTTGCCACCAGAGTTTTACCTTCTCCGGTTGCCATTTCGGCAATTCTACCCTGATGCAGGACGACTCCACCTATCAGCTGCACATCAAAAGGGATCATTTCCCAGGCAGCTTTGTGTCCTCTAACTTCGTATTCAAACCCGATAAGTCTTCTGCAGGTATCTTTAACGATAGCAAAGACTTCCGGCAGATAATCATCCAGAATTTTCTGAGTGTCCTGTTTCAGTGTGGCATTTTTTTTATCTATCTCATTACCAATGTTCATCTTGGTACTTTCATCCGCTTCAAGCTGATATTGTTTCTGCAGATCAGCCAGTTCTTCTTCCAGAGGTTTCAGATTATTCTGAATATCACTTTTTATCTCGATCACCCGTTCTCGCAACTCATCATCAGAAAGCTGTTCCAGGCTCGGATAAATTTGTATTATCTCGTCGATAACAGGCTGTATCAGCTTGATCTCTCTGGTTATTCTGTCACCAAATAACTTGGCAGTGAACTTTTTCAGCATTAATTACTCCTTTCAAACAGGGACAATCCTTTTTTTGGGTGTTAGCTTGTCAAACAATTTGAAATTACAGCTATTTTTGACTGTTAGAAAATAAAATCAGTAATAAATTTGTTAAGATATTTTACATTTTTTCTTTACGAACTTACAGAGAATTAGATTTTAGAGAAAATATTTTTCTCAGGAGAACAAATGGATATATGCAGATTAGAACTGGCTGAGCAGGAACTGGATAAGATAAGAAAATTATGCAATGAAGCCAGAGGAGCGATATTAACCATGACAACCCTGGCAAAATCAGGGCATCCGGGCGGCTCGATGTCGACGATCGATTTTCTGCTGACCTTACTTCATCTCATCAATATAGATCCGCTTCACCCGGAAAAAGAGGATCGGGATATGGTGATCTTCAGTCATGGTCATGTTTCTCCGGCAGCATATTCTGCACTGGGTCTGCTGGGCTATTTTCCGCTGGAAGATGCTATTTCTCAATTCCGCTTAAGCGGAAGTAAATTTGAAGGGCATGTTGAACCTGATGTTCCCGGAATTGAATGGGCGAGCGGAAATCTGGGGCAGGGATTATCTGCTGCCTGTGGTTTTGCCCTGGCTCAAAAAATGAAGGGAATTGACAGCCATCTTTTTGTCTTAATGGGAGATGGCGAACAGCAGAAAGGTCAACTCAGCGAGGCTCGCAGATTTGCTGCAAAATATGATCTGAGTAACATTACCGCTTTTTGCGATTACAATAAACTCCAGATCAGCGGCGCTATAGAAACAATCATGCCTCAGAATATAATTGAGAATTATCTGGCAGATGAATGGGATGTTATTGAGATCGACGGACATGACCTGGAAGATATTCAAGAGAGCATATTTACGGCGGTTGAGAATGATAATCCTACTCTGATTCTGGCTAATACGGTAATGGGAAAGGGTGTTTCCTTTATGGAAAACAAAGAAAAATATCATGGTTCTCCCCTGTCTCCGGACCAGCTTGACGCTGCTTTAAAAGAGCTTGGCCTCAAAAATGAACTGAATAGATATCTCAAACTCAGGAAAGAATTCCAACCGCAGGAGATAAAGCACCCTGTTCCGGAATTCAACCTGAATACCGGTTCCCCTAAAATATACACAGAACGAACAGACAATCGCTCCGCCTGGGGAAATGCCATCACGGAGATTGCCCGTTTAAATCCGGAAAAACCATTAGCAGTGTTTGACTGCGATCTGAAGGGAAGTGTTAAATTGAATGATTATGCCAGTTTAGTTCCCGACAAATATTTCCAATGCGGTATTATGGAACATCATGCTGCTGTTGCTTCCGGAGCAATGTCAAAAACAGGAATCCAGACCTTTTTTGCTGATTTCGGAGTCTTCGGAGTTGATGAAACTTATAATCAACACAGATTGAATGATATTAACGGAACAAATCTGAAACTGATAACAACCCATGTAGGTTTAGATGTTGGAGAAGACGGAAAAACTCATCAATGTATAGATTATCTTGGTGTAATTCGCAACCTCTTTAACTATCGAATCATCATTCCAGCTGATCCCAACCAGACAGACCACATAATAAGATACATTGCAGATAAGCCCGGTAATTTTCTGATACCGATGGGAAGGTCAAAGCTGGACATAATCAAAGATGAAGAGGGTAAAGTTTTCTTTGCTGAAAACTACAAATTCACCTATGGCAAAATGGACAAACTGAGATCAGGTGATGATGCAGCCTTACTGGTAATGGGAACTTTAACCGGCCGAGCGGTGGAAGTGGCAGAAAAACTTTCCCGACAGAACATTCACATTCAGTTATGGAATGTTTCCACCCCGCAGATGATCGACCCAAAGGTATTGCGTGAAGCTGCTTCAACCGGCTTGATTTTTACCTATGAAGATCATAATGTCAACACCGGCCTGGGTTGTTGTGTTGCAAACAAATTAGTCGCAGAGCAGCTGAATTGCAGGCTGGTAAAATTCGGAGTTGAAAATTATGCTTTTTCGGGTGACTCGGAAGCGATATTCAAGCTCTACGGACTTGATTCAGATTCCATTGTAGAAAAAATTAAGAAAGCATTGAATAATTGATTTTTGCATAGATATTTCAAAACTATAAATAAGGAGGAAGCAGATGGCAAGATGGTCGGAGCATTTAGGTAATTTTATCAGACTGGCAGGAGATGAGGATAATGAACAGGTGCTTGATACATTTTTTATCACCCGGAATTACATACCTTCCAACGAAGAGGAGAAGAAAGAATTTGAAGATTTTTCTCTGATCACAAGTTGTATGGGATTACTTATTCATATTGCCAAGGCTGATAAGATAATGCACCCGGAAGAGCGCACCCGCATAATTGAAGATCTTACTTTTCAGCTGGAACAGCGTCATTTTGAATACGATTCTCTGAAAGAAAAATTCGGATTTTCGGACCGTGAGATCATCACCAATATTTACAACAGGATGTTAGCAGATTATGAAAAAGGCAACCTTGATCTGGATAAGATCATTGCGGTGATAGATCTGGTATATCAGAACAATCCTGAAAAGCGGCATTATATTCTCAGATTATGTTATTACTGTGCTTTATCCGATTCCAATTATGATGACGAGGAAGAAAAGACAATCAGGAAAATAGCTGGTAAATTAAAGATCTCGGAAGCAGAGAGAGCAAGGATCGAGAAAGAAGTTAGAATTGAAATGAAGGAATATTAATTCAGCTGAATCTTAAAAAATATATAACGAAAAAGGCTCCA